>JAFDCA010000692.1 GCA_019313025.1 Deltaproteobacteria bacterium | reverse complement strand
TCCTTCCCTTTTAACAAATGGATGCCTGGACCGAAGCCCGGTATGATTGGTGCCGAGATCGGAGTTTTTCTAAACACAATTCGAAAAGCCGATTTGAATATAACCACTGCTGAATGGATTGGGCTCGTATCTCGCACTGAGCCGCCCGTTGCACATACAAAAGTAGTTTTGGCAAGCACTGATCCGGTTGCCTTGGATTATCATTCAACTAAATATTTGCTTTATCCAAACTCGATGATATCCGTACATAATCCAGATGACACAAAGAGGCCGATGCACCAATATTTAGTAAACTGTGCAGAAAAGGGTGGCGGATTTTTTGATGAGAAACATGTTGACGTAAAATCATATGATCTTAAAACCAAAAGATTTCAAGGCGATGATGATCTTGTTGTCATGGGTAAGAAAACCTGGGGGCGGGATCCAAAACATTTGATGAAGTATTTGGTGTTGAGATATTTGACAGGATAATTGGGGGTCATTTTAGGTCAATTTAGATCACTTCAAACTTGTAACTTTTTCCGTATTGATATTAACGATAGTGTTGCGTCCCAGATATTTGTTGTAAATTATCTCTGACAATTCTTGAAATCGGTCAAACCGTCATTCCCGCGAAAGCGGGAATCCAGCGATCATTTTTCTGGACTCCCGCCTGCGCGGGAGTGACATTAATTTGGTAGCTTATTTGTAGGACATAACACTAGTGTAGCTGTAAGTAATGTCGAGGAGGATTTGTACGTCTTAACCAATCCCCACTTTATCAATAACTGTCATGGGTTCGGGAGGAAATTCGCTTTTTCCTCCATCACCGTCGTTTTCAATATAATGATGATATAAGAGCATCGCAGACATTATTGCAACAATTCTCATGTTATCCGTATTGCTCATTTTATGCCCTTTTAACCTCCTGCATTTTTTTAAAAGCACGGAGACAGCTTTGGGATTGAAAATGCCGGCATGTCTCAGTTTTGATTCACTCGTCACATCATCAACCCAATCAAGATTTTCCTCGACGAAAAAACTCGCCGCATCTGGCGCCCGATAAGGTTGCTTGGGCCTTTTTAATATAGATTCCGGTATCATCTTCTCAAATGCAAATTTAAGAAGATGTTTTTCATTTAGAGCGAGAAGCTTATGTCTTGGTGGAAGCAGATTCGCAAAAGCAACCAAGTGACAATCTAAAAAAGGAAATCGGCCTTCAACAGAGTTGGCCATTAGCATCCGGTCCCCCTGGGCAGATAGAATATATCCGGAAAGCAGTGTGACCATTTAAATCCATTGAGTTCTGCAAAGCAAGTCCCAATTTGTGCAAGAATTCGGTAATTTTGATAAAAACTCTTCAGCCACATCGATTTTTTCCGTCTCATGTCGAAAATCGGGATTAAGAATATGCTTTAATGATGATGTGGCATCCCATCTTGGTCGATGCGAAAAACCCAGATCTTTAGGATCGAGTCCTTTACCGAAAAATAGACTGGCAAACGCCGGTGCCTTTCCAGGTGATCTTTCCATCCATGGATACAGTCTCATGAGTATTTTCTGTCGTTTTGTTGATGACGGATCTCGTGCCAAAAATTGACGGATTTTGGCTTCTCTAAAAATATCGTATTCTGCCAAGACCTCGTCTCCTTCTTCTACTGTGACGACCACCTTGTAACCGGATTCTCTAACCAGTCGTGAAAGTAAAAATAAAGGGGCGGGAGCCGTTCGGAGAATCTGGCGCTCCGCATGCCATACAACGTCAGGAAAGACATGGCCAATATCTCCAGTGGATACAACAATATCCTCGTGGTCTGATCCAAGTCGTTTAATCATCTCTGCTTGATAAGTCCCCTCGTCAAATTCCGGATCATCAAAACGAATGGAGAAGGTTTTAAGGGGTGCTTCAGTATAATTTGCCACAATGGAAGATACAATTGATGAATCGATTCCCCCCGACAGATATGCGCCAACCGGAACATCACTTCTGGTGAATCGAATCTTAGACGCATTAATTAAAAGATTTTGAAGGAGATTGGCATTTTCCTTTTCGGGTAAATCTGATTCTTTGCCTGAATCAGGAAATGATAATGTCCAATAAGGCTTACTTTTAATGTTTCCGTTTTTAACAACAGCAAAGTGGCCAGGTTTAAGTTCTTCTATGCCTTTAAAGACGGACCTTGGTGCAACAGGGCTCCAAAAGGTAATGATTTCAGAAAATCCAATCGGGTCAAATTTTCGTTCTACATTTTTATCTGCAAATAATGCCTTTACTTCTGAGGCGAACAATATTCTATTTTGACATATGGTGTAATAAAGAGGTCTAATTCCGAGTCGGTCGCGAGACAGAATGACCTGCTCATTTTTACGATCCCACAAAGCCAGAGCCCACTGACCGTTAAATTTTTCGAAACATGACATGCCCCATTGTTCATAAGCGTGAACGATCACCTCTGTATCGCTTTTTGTTTTAAAAATATGCCCTAAACCTGAAAGCTCCGAAGCGAGTTCCAGATAGTTAAAGATTTCACCGTTAAATGTGACCCATATGGATTCATTTTCATTTGATAATGGTTGGGCGCC
>JAFDCA010000691.1 GCA_019313025.1 Deltaproteobacteria bacterium | reverse complement strand
ATCGTGTTGGTGTCCTGGATGGGTTTCAAAGAACGGATTACGTTAAGGCAAGCTTTTGGCATCGTTGTTTCTTTTACTGGCTTGATGTTTATTATTGTGAACGGAAACCTGTCAAACCTTATTTCCGTCCGTTTCGGCAAAGGAGACATTTGGACTATTTCTGCTGGAATGAGTTGGGCGATATACTCCGTATTGCTAAGAAAATGTCCCATGGAGTTCAATCCCCTTAGCTTTCTTACAACGACCATAATAATCGGTGTATTTTTTATCTTCCCTTTTTATATCTATGAAATAAGCTCTGGAAAGATAATGAATTTTACACAAGCCTCTATCGGAAGTATTGTTTATGTCGCCCTATTTTCCTCGATTTTAGCCTACATATTTTGGAATAAAGCGATACAAATTATCGGAGCGAACAAAACCGGCATTTTCATTCATCTTATGCCGGTTTTCAGTATACTTTTGGCGATTATTTTTCTAAATGAACAGTTAAAGGAATATCATATAAAAGGAACCATTTTAATATTTATTGGTATATTCTTAACAACAGCCGGAAAGATTAAGTTTCAAACCCGTCGCTGACCCTAACGGTCCTAGCGTAAACCAACAATTCCGCCGCACTTCCCACGACACTCGTGGTCATCCAGCGAATATTAATGATTGCATCTGCTCCCACCTCTAAAGCAGCTGCCAAAAACATGTTCCGATTGAATGAATAACGGCCACGATTTACCGTAAGCCGCCGGATGATTTCGCTGAGGTCGGGAAGCTGTCTGAGCAAATTAGAGCGCGTTAAAGAGAACATCTTCGAAGTATTCCAAATTAAAAAATAAAATCAAACTACTGAACGATATTCTAAAAAGCCATGGACATGTTCTGTTTTACGCGCTTTTGTTTGCGAGTTCTTGCAGATCTCAACGAAATTATCCGGCGGGTGAAATGGAAGGTTATTCTGACAATAGCTATAAAGCCCTGGCAATCATACTATCTGTTGCGGCTGTAAGAGCACTTCCCATCATTTCTGTGTATTCAGATAGTTCGCCACCGACCACAAGCCTGACGAAAGCTGAGAGGTCTTTGCCAAGCCAAATTGCAAACACATTATGAACCCTAAGATCCAGGATCATAGCAACATCATACCTCTTTTGAGCGAAAGTAGAGAATGCCCCTATCTTGCTCACTTAATCGTATCTGAAGATTTATCGATATCAATGATTATACTCCCCTGTGCGTAGGGCTTGGTTTCATATTTTGTAATCTTCATGATCTTTTTTGTAATTACCCTCATTTTTTCGATTTGTTCTCTGATGATGTTGAGTTTTGCAAAGAGGGGATGATCATCCGGTATGTCCTTTATTAATAGTTCATTATATCCAAACATAATCTGCAGGGGCTGATTCAATTCGTGACACGCAGCTCCGGCCATCTCGAGCACCCCTTCCAGTTTTTCCTTTTGCAGTCGTTCCTTTTCCGCCTGATTTCGATCGGAAACATCTCGAACAACGCCCAGGGCATGCCACTGGCCCTGGAGTTGAAAAGAAGACAGGGAAAGTTCCATAAAAAATTCCCTTCCATCCTTTCTGAGTGCCGACATTTCAAGTGTTTTTCCAATGGCGCTACCTTGACCGGTTTCCTTAAATCCCTTGAATCCTTTCGTGAAAGCTTCATGGTATTTTTGGGGAACCAAAAGCTTGTGCAAATTCCTGTTAATAGCCTCTTTTTTTGTGTATCCGAAAATTCTTTCAGCAGCCTCATTCCAATAAGAGATATTTCCACTGCTGTTCATCATGATCAGTGCATCCTGGGCTGAAGAACTGATGCTTCGAAATTTTTCTTCACTTTCCCTCAGTGCTTCTATGGCCTGTCTTTGATCTGTAATGTCCCTTGTATAAAGCGCCAGCTTCTCGATGCTCCCATGTCTTTCAAAAATAGGGTAGACCGTATTGGCATAGATTAATCTGTCACTTTCATATTCAAACTGAATCGATTCACCCGAGTCTATGACGGCATCGATCTTTTTTTTTATTCGTTCCGCGACATCCGCTGGAAGGACATCACGAATATTCGTCCGGATGATGTTGACATTGAGCTTACCCAGCATTTGAACCGCGACCTCGTTAACGGCGAGGATAATACCTTTGGCATCTATAAGAATCGCAGACTCAGAGGTTGCATTTAAAAGCGCCCGGGCAGTATCTTCGCCTTCACCCATTGATTTATCCGCTTGACTGCACCGCTGCAGCTCTTCTTCCAGTTTTCTGATTCTTTTTTCTAATGTGTCGCAGTTCGGTCTTGGCGCCATCAAATTATTCTCCCATCAATAAAATATTGACCTCAAATTTCGCATCCTGATATTGCTAAAAAACCTTTGGAGCGTATGTTAAAATATCAGCTGGAACTCTAAACATTACACGCCTTTTATGTTAACCATGTATTCATGTGACTTTGTTTATTTAACCATCGCATCCATATGATTTAAACTAAAAAAAATCGTCCCGACCAGCTACGCTGTATTGGCGTTTCTGAAAATGAAGGGTTCAAAACGGGATTAATTAATAAATTATAGTTAAAATAATGCGTTGTCAAATCGAGTAGCGAAAGTGTTGTAAAAAATGAGCCGATTGAATATCAATCAAATTAGGGGGCAATTTGCGGGATGGATAACCGGCCTTTCTGTGGCATTCAAATTTTATAGAATAGAATTTTCAATGAGTAAAATAGTCCTTATTTTCTGAGGTATTTTATTGAAAGGGATTTTACAGATTTATTGTAGACGATCATTGAAGTAATGGGAAGCAAGATTATTACGAGCCAGCGAGCACTTTACCAATAGGAAAACTGCTCAAGGTGTATAAATTCGAACGAAATGAATTGCTTGTATTTGGATTAACAGGATTGCCAAAATGATGGGTCTTTTGTCTCAACCCTCTATTTTGCTTTTAATTTGGCAATAAATTCCGCTAGCTCATCCGCTTCATCCGAGCCAAGCTTACGCAGAATTTCCAGTTCTTTCTCAGCCAAATCAAAATTTCCCATTTCGGCATACGCTTCGCCTAGATATTCATGCGCTTCTGCAAGATTAGGGGATAGCTTGATGGCCTTTTTATAAGCTTTAACGGCCTTCTTGAAACTCCCCTGTTTTCGGTAAGTGTATCCCAAATTGCTCCAGGCCTCTGCATATGTGGCGTCTGTCTGAACGGCCCTTTTGTATTTTTCTGAAGCCTCTTTGTAATTCCCGGCCTCCTGGAGCTTCAGACCTTCTTCAAAATGTACATTGGCGTCTGCACGTTTTTCTGTTGAGGATTGGGCGGGTGTGGCCGGCGCGCCAGCTGCATACCCATTTTGATTCAGAATCCAAAATAATAGAATGGTCAATGCGGTAATTATTTTCATCATATAGGCTGGATAAGATTTGGATAGAATTGCTGTTTTCATGTTTCCTCCTAAAATTAACTATTTAACAACCCGCCTGGTTGATCAACAAACACACCATAAACAAAAATTTATAAACTAAAATATATGCCACATTGTAGTGAAGTCAAGGCAACAAGCTACTTTCAACCCTCATTTACATGAAATTTTTATCTAAAGTCTGTAAATAGACGAATCAAACTCCTTAAAATACGGGTCGGCTTCAATCTTACAGTAAAATAACGAGGCAAATGTTGATACGGAT
>JAFDCA010000690.1 GCA_019313025.1 Deltaproteobacteria bacterium | reverse complement strand
TGGGTCTTCGAAAGGAGCAATATAATGAATTATCGAGTCCTTATTTTCGATGATCAAACAGAAATCCGGCAAATATTGTGGTCTTTGTTTGACAGCCGAGGATATGAGGTATTTACTTTTCCACACCCCGGTTTGTGTCCACTTTCTGAGGCGCATAAGTGCCTCTGTTTAAAAGATCAATCTTGCTCTGATGTCATTATATCAGACGTAGAGATGCCTTTTAAAAGCGGATTTGATTTTGTTGAAGAACAAATTAGAAAAGGATGTAGATGTAACCATATTGCATTGATGTCCGGAACTTTCACCAAGGAACACTTTGATAAAGCCAAGTCATTGGGCATAAAGATATTCAAGAAACCGTTCCGACTTTCGGAAATGAAAAATTGGCTCGATCAAATTGAAAAGGATATTTCTCCAAAAAGAAAATTGTCAAATTGGTTTCTTAGCAATATACCTCAGGATAAAGAAGAATAACATCACGATCGTTTGTACAACCGGCAGATCGAGGTTTTTCAATGCAACAGCCGAACGATGATTATATCAACAAGCTGATGGAAATGGTGAATACCAGCCCCTATCCCCGTCACCTGAGAATGCAACTGGTTTCGATTTCCATGGATCAGTCCATGGTAAAGCTTAAAACCGAACAATGTCATTTGCAGCCATTTGGGATTGTTCATGGGGGCGTCTTGGCCACACTTATCGACACGGCAACGTTTTGGTCCGTATTTTTAAGGCTGCCTGAAGATGCAGGATTGGTAAACATTGATCTCAAGCTCAACTACCTGAAATCGGTAAGCACTGGAATGATGACGGCTGAGGGGCGTTGCATCAGGGCGGGTCGATCCATCAACTATGCAGAAGCCAGCGTAAGAGACAAAAAAGGAAATATACTTGCCCATGGGACCTCAACTCTCATGGTGCTGCCGGGAAAGGGTATTGAGGTGGGAGCCAAGAAGTTTCTCGACCCATGATATGACATACAACCATTTGAATGATGATTACCAAATTGCCAAAAGGTCTGACGATCAGAAACAGCCAGCCTTCAGATCACCAACGAATCATCTCTGTGATGAAAAGCTGGTGGGGGGGAAGAGACCTGACGTGGATGTTGCCGAAACTGTTTCTTGTTCATTTTTGCAGCACGTCATTCATTATCGAAAAAGAAGAAGACCTCATTGCTTTTTTGATCGGTTTTCTATCACAGTCGAAAACCAATGAAGGCTATATTCATCTCGTCGGGGTTCATCCCGATTATCGAGCGATGGGGCTTGGAGAGTTTTTATATCATCGTTTTTTTCAGATTTGCATAGAGAATAACCGTGATACGGTCAGGGCTTGTACGTCACCTGTGAATAAAGGATCCATTGGATTTCATAAAAAGGTTGGTTTTAATATTTTGAAAGGAAATGCTATAGTCGATGGTATCCAGGTATCGCTGGATTATAATCATCCCGGCGACCCGAAGGTGTTGTTTGAAAAGAAAATTTAGAACTCAATTTTGACGTTTTACGAGTCCTTGCCGCGAGTTCAAGCGTTTTAAAAAAAGCATTATCCATGGAGCGACTGGTGAGAAAAACTCCCCCATTTTTCATCTTCCCGACCTCAACGAAATCATCCGGCGGCTTACGGTAAATCGTGACCGTTATTCATTCAATCGGAACATATTTTTGGCAACTGCTATAATTACAAAAAGCAGGCAAGGCCGTATCAAAGAATGGTTAGCTGGCATTTGGAACGACGAGTTCTTGCAGCGGCAACTCCCCTATGGATTTGATGGGGATTGTTGACGGCATGGCTCCCTTTCCAAGGCGAAGATGCCCTGTAAGCTTATATTCGAGTTTTTCGGTTTTCGACAGACCCCGAAGCACCGTCACGACGTCCAAAACCGACGAATAAAGCGTCATGGGAATAAGGGCCGTTTCATAGGAAGGAATATTTATTTTGACATTGGCCACGCCGGTGGCCAGTCGTTTACCGTTGAGCTCCAGATCGCAATTGAGACCTTTGATTTCCAATGGGACCTCATTGGTGTTAAAGATGCGCATTTCGATGGTAAAAACCGATTCAAAGATCTTTATTTCCTGAACGTTAAAATTTGAAAGGGTGATTCGAGGGGTCTCCAGCCGCTTACCCCATCCTGCACAACCGGAAAATATCAAAAGTATGACCATTAATTCGCTGAATAGGCCTACATATTGTCGAAATGGAATCATGTCCTTAACCGCCTTTCCCCTGTGTCGGAGCATGGTATGGCGTTGATGAGTTTTTGTGCCTCGTTACTCAACAGGCTGTTGCCCAAACGAAAATCTTTTTGAGCGCTCATTGAAACGTTTTTTGTTCATACATCTTGGCGAAGTGAAAGAAAAGCGATTCCAACTGTTTGAGCCCTAAGGGCGAGTTTTGGAATCGCCTGGAACGAGCCTTAGATATATCAAAAAAATGTTTCAGAGCCAGCGAAAAATGATTTGGGCAACAGCCCGTCAAGTTTTAACCTTTTAATTTTCAACAACGCCAATAGAATGAGGTGGCCTCCGAGATCAAAGGCTTTTTAGCCATATTCGGGTGAGAAACTGGAATTCATCCGCTATCGATTTATGAATATTATGAACCAC
>JAFDCA010000689.1 GCA_019313025.1 Deltaproteobacteria bacterium | reverse complement strand
ATCTAAGAAATATTTTCATAATAACTTTAATCAACCCGGATATTTCACGAGTCTGATTGATTCGTTGGCCCCGATAGCGGGATTTCCGCTTCGCTCCGACAAGGCATTCCGGGGGGAAGCTGTAGTAAACTACCGCGATCCCCTGATAACGCAGCCAATGGACGAATCAGGTTCGTAAAATATCCGGGTTAAGTTTTGCCCGCGATTGCCCGTCCAAGCTCATGGGCATCTGTTTGATCTGTCCGAGCATCTTTAATAACAATGCCATTAAAAAATACCAATACTCGATCTGCATTCATCAGGATTTCATCGAGGTCTGAAGATGAAAAGACAATGCATGCCTTGTGTTCACAATATTGATGAAGGTGCTGCCAAACCCATAGCACAGATTCCATATCCAATCCTCTGGTAGGATTTCCCAAGAGAAGCAGTACGGGAACGTCAGGCAGAAAAGAAAGCAGCAGCCGTTGCTGGTTTCCCCCGGACAGAGATTCTATCTTGGATTCAGGTTCTCCTTTGATTCTAAATTGAGCGATCTTCTTTTCCGCGGTTTGAAATGCGTTTCGACGTCTCACAAAAAAACCTTTATGTTTATCCAATAGCGCAATGTGTTCCGCAATGTTCAATCCTAATATCAATCCTTCTTCGAGACGAGAGGCCGGCAGGTATGTGACGCCATGATTTTTGAAACCATGATAATCCCTGCCATCCATTTTGACCCCTTTAATATATATGGATCCTCTGGTTGGCTGATTTATTCCGGCGGCGATCCTGAGAAAAACGTCCTGGCCGCTTCCTTCGAGGCCGGCCAGACCGATCACCTCTCCCTGGCGAAAGGTGATATCACAGTTTTTTAAACCGGTGCGACCACCTATAGCAGATACTTGATTCATCTCTAATATGATGTTCCAGGATTTTGTTTTGGTACGCACAGTGGGAAGCGGGGGATCACCGAACATCATTTCCAGCAGTGTGTTTGTATTAAAAGGTCTTTCCATTTCCCCGGCTAAAGCCCCTTGTCTCAGCACCGCTATTTTATCGCACAAGGCTTCCACATCTTCCAGTTTGTGAGATACCAGGATGACGCTTTTACCCTCTGAAGCGAGTTTTTTAAGGGCCTGAAAAAGGGTCTTTTTCTGTAAATTGGATATGCCGGTGGTGGGTTCATCTAAAATCAGGACCTGAATTCCCCGGGCCAAAAGTCTCAGAATCTCAAGTTGCTGTCTTTCACCAATGGTCAAACGATTCACAAAAACATCCGGCTGAAGAGAAAAATTTAATGAATTTGCCGTCTTTTCAAAAATCTTTCTAAATGTCTTTTTCTTGTTTACGATTCCGGTGGTTTGTCCCAACATGAAGTTGTCCAACACCGACAGGAGGGGAAAGTCGAGAGGGTCCTGGTAAAGCATACCGATACCCAGTTCTGAGGCTTGGGCCGGTGTTTTGTAATTTGAAGGGGAACGATCAACAAGAATGGTACCAGTGGTTTTCTGGCTGTAACCTGCAAGGATTTTCATCAATGTGGTCTTGCCTGCACCATTCTCCCCTAATATGCCATGGATAACGCCCGGCTCAATGGTGAGATTAACTCCGCAGTTGGCCTTTATGGGTCCATAATATTTGTGGATCTCCCGGAGTTCTATCTTCATATTAGAACTTATCCAATAAGATTCATTTGAATGATTTAAAGGGATGAGGTGTTTTTATATTGAACTCTATTCTTTCTTTACGATCCTTTAAACACGAGTTTACACGGTTTAAAAAAAGAGTTATCCATGGAGCGATTTAACAAACAAAAACACCTTGCCCCCATAACTATTTGGCGCTGCTTTGTCCGCTCATCCCCTGTAAAAGCTGTTTCATGTACCAGATCTGTTTATCATTCCCAGCTTCACCGTCTTTAAGAAATAAAGTGCCGTCCTGATAAAAAAGGGGGCCTTTGAAAAGGTTTGCTTTGCCTGTTCCGAGATCTTTGATAAATTCATCCAAATCAGCTTTGGCAGATGAAGACAATGCAGGCCCGACCATAAATCCGACGGTACTGGTATCAGCATTGTTGATATCCTTCCAGTCAGGCCCCAACCAGACCCACTCTGACCGCCACTTTCCTGCCATTGATGCTTTTACAAAAGAAACATATCCCGGACCCCAGTTAAAATAAGGAACGCCCAAGCAAACATCGGCACCGCCTGTGCAGGCGCCGATATAATCGTATGGAACCGCCCAAACCTCTTTTCCTTCTTTTCGTTTCTGCGTCGCAACAACCACCGCTTCGGTGGTGTCTATTCCGGAAAGAACCACGTCATATCCCGTGTTGAAAAAGTTTAAGGCGACCTGTGTTGGATCAGCGGTGACACCGGGTATATTAAACCAAAAGCCGATCCAGGTGATCTGAAACTTCAATGCTGCGGGATCTTTTTTCAGAACCTTTTCCCACGCATATCTTGCACCGAGATAACAAGACACGGCCAATCGCCGGGTTTCTTCATTGACCAGAGGTCCCAGATATCCAACTTTACCGGTTTTCGTCGTCATTGCCGCGGCAAATCCGGCCATCATTTTTCCGTATTCCATTCGTCCCATGAGGTTGCTAAGATTGTTGGGCGCTTTTGCGGTGAGAAAATCATCACCGGAAATATGAAGAAAATGTATTTCAGGATGCATCCGGGCCGCTTCTCGGGTTCCGTCTTTCATGTCATCAGAATTGGCGATGATAAGTTT
>JAFDCA010000688.1 GCA_019313025.1 Deltaproteobacteria bacterium | reverse complement strand
GGAGGTGTCGCCTTCAGTCCGGATGAGGCCAGGGAGATTGCAGAGAACCTGGGTCATTTTCCGGTGGTGGTCAAAGCCCAGATTCATGCCGGTGGCCGGGGTAAGGGAGGTGGTGTCAAACTTGCGAAATCAGCGGATGAAGTGACGACCCTTGCCGACGAAATCATCGGAATGAATTTGGTGACCCACCAGACCGGTCCGGAAGGAAGAGTCGTTAAGAAAGTACTTGTAGAACAGGGGCTCAACATCGCCAAAGAATTGTACCTGAGTATCATTCCGGACAGGGCAACGGCGAAGGTCGTTATCATGGCCAGCGAAGCCGGTGGCATGGATATCGAAGAGGTGGCTGCGGCCGCCCCGGAAAAGATCATCAAGGTGTATATTGATCCCCTTATGGGCATACAGCCGTATCACTGCCGACAGGTGGCTTTTGGTCTGAATATGGGGCCTGCTGTCATGAAACCCTTTGTTTCAATGCTAGGGAGTCTGTACCGGCTGTTTGTGGGTTACGACTGTTCGCTGGTAGAGATCAATCCCCTTGTCATTACGGCCGAGGAGACGGTCATCGCACTGGATGCCAAAGTCGACTTTGACGACAATGCGCTCTATCGTCATAAAGATATTCTTGAATACCGTGATATCGACGAAGAAGATCCCCTTGAGGTGGAAGCATCCAAATTTAATCTTAACTACATCAAACTGGACGGTAATGTTGGAAATATGGTCAACGGTGCCGGCTTGGCCATGGCGACCATGGACATCATCAAGCTTGCCGGTGCAGAGCCGGCCAACTTCCTTGATGTGGGGGGCGGGGCCAGTGCCGAGATGGTTGAAAACGGTTTTCGGATCATGCTCAGTGATAAAAATGTCAAAGGAATTTTGATCAATATTTTCGGCGGGATTTTGCGTTGCGACGTGCTGGCAAAAGGTGTTGTCAGTGCAGCTGAAAAGACCGGGATCAGTGTTCCCGTGGTGGTACGGATGGAAGGAACCAATGTGGAAGAGGGCCGGAAAATTCTGGCCGAATCCGGGCTCAATCTGATTACCGCTGCCGATATGAAAGATGCCGCTCAGAAAGTGGCGCAGTTTGTTGCAGATAAATAAGAAAATCGTGACACGATCGCTTTTTAGAAAGGATTGTTTCACGTATAATTAAATTTTTGCTAAAGGATCAAGCCAGAAGCGGAAAAGTCCGCCAAAGGCGGATAAACCTCGCAGCAAGGGTTCGCCTCGGGTATAATTAAATTTTTTCTAGAAGAACTCGTGGATAAAGGCTCGTAATGAAAAAACAGGTCTTATCTTTTGATAAGGGTAATCAGTTTAAGACAATTCGTTCGTATGATCTCGAATCGACAAGGGTTTTTTCACAACGATCCCTAATCCACTCAGACAGCTTCCAGAAAAAATTGAATCATACCGGAGGCTTTTTTAACGTCAATTTGTTTTAAGATTCTAAAAAGTTACAAGACCTGAAGCGATAATATTTTCAATTTGAGAAATTACAAAATAATTTATTTGGAAAACGTTGAGGGATAAAAATGAGCATATTTGTTGATAAGAATACACGCTTAGTGGTTCAGGGAATAACCGGGAAAGAAGGGCAGTTTCACGCACGACAGTGTATCGATTACGGAACAAATGTGGTTGCCGGGGTAACGCCGGGCAAAGGCGGACAAAAAATGGATGACGTTCCGGTATTCAATACCGTCAAAGAGGCTGTGACCCAGACAGGCGCAAACTGCAGCATGGTTTTTGTTCCACCTGCCTTTGCAGCCGATGCCATTATGGAGTCTGCAGATGCCGGGGTCGATCTTATCGTTGCCATCACAGAGGGTATTCCGGTGATGGATATGATAAAAGTGAAAAATTATCTTGAGGGTTCCAAGTCCCGTCTCATCGGCCCAAACTGTCCGGGAATTATTACACCGGGTGAGTGTAAAATCGGGATTATGCCAGGTCCCATTCATAAACCCGGGGGACCCATCGGCGTGGTGTCAAGATCCGGGACCCTCACCTACGAGGTGGTTCATCAACTCACCCTCCACGGCATCGGACAGACCACCTGCATCGGTATCGGCGGGGATCCTGTAAACGGCACCAATTTTATAGACTGTCTGGATGCTTTTGAAAAAGATGCCGATACCACAGGAATTGTGATGGTTGGAGAGATCGGTGGAACTGCTGAAGAGGAGGCCTCTGAATTTATCATACAGCAAGTGACAAAACCCGTGGTCGGGTTTATTGCGGGCCTGACCGCACCCCCGGGAAGACGTATGGGACATGCAGGTGCCATCATCAGCGGCAGCAGCGGTACCGCCCAAGGAAAAATTGATGCAATGAAAGCGGCAGGGATTCATATTTGTGAGAACCTGGGTACTTTTGGGGAACTGTGTGCCGAGGTTTTTAATTAATGCATGAAATGGGTATAGCGATGCAGATCATTGAGATTGCAGTTGCATCCATACCTGCCGATTTGAAGAATGCACAAGTTAAAAGGGTCAATCTAAAAGTCGGAAAACTGTCAGCGGTGGTCCCCGAAAGTCTACATTTTTGTTTTCAAATTGCAGCTCAGGATACCCCCCTTTATGATGCAGAACTCAATGTTGAAGAAATTCCTTTGAAGATCAGATGCACGGATTGTAATGTTGAATGGATCGCACATGAACCGGTTTTTTTGTGTCGTAAATGCAACGGAGCCTCCGTAGAGATGATGTCGGGCAGAGAATTGGATATTACGTCCATTGAGGTTGTGGATAAAGATGCTTAGCATGCTGAAATTTATGTATAAATATCAAAAGTATTTTCATCATAAGGATTTTCAAAAACCTCATCATTCTCATGACGGCAACGGCGGTTCATTGGACGGCAAAAACACAGAAACCAGAGAAATAAAGATTGTTCGTAAGGTTTTGGATGTTAATGATACCATTGCAGCGCAGAATCGTAACCTGTTTGAAGAAAAGGGTGTTTTCGTTATCAACGTCATGAGTTCGCCGGGATCCGGGAAAACCGCTATTCTTGAAAAGACATTGTCTCATATCGCGCCAAAAGTCAGGTGCGCCGTCATTGTCGGAGATGTTTGTACGTCGAATGACGCCGACCGGCTTACCGGATTCGGAGCACCTGTTGTGCAGGTCAACACAGATGCATTCGGGGGTGACTGCCATTTGGCGGCCCATGTAATTCAAACAGCGATCAATAATTTTAGCCTGGATGAACTTGATCTTTTGATTGTAGAAAATATAGGGAATCTGGTTTGTCCGGCAGAGTTCGATATAGGTGAACATTTACGAATTGTTGTTCTCAGTGTTACCGAAGGAGAAGACAAGCCTTTGAAATATCCACTGATGTTTCGTGTATGTGATGTGGCTTTGCTCAATAAAATCGATTTGCTGCCGTATCTTGATTATGATGAAGAAGCAGCGGTTCAAAATATGCTTAAAGTCAATCCCCAAATGACGGTTTTTGAAATATCAGCTAAAACGGAAGAGGGCTTTGATGCCTGGATCGAATGGCTGACGCAAAAGCTTCATGGATAAAGCGTTGTCTTCAAGTTTGACCGGCATGCTCCCCGCCGCGAAGCACTGCCGTAAGGCAGTACCTCCGTCCTTTAGGACGGGGAGGCTTCACTTTCTTCACTTCTCGACGGGCTGTTGCCCAAATCATTTTTCGCTGGCTCTGAAACATTTTTTGATCAATCTAAGGCTCGTTTCAGGCGATTCCGAAACTCGCCTTCGGGCTCAAACAGTTGAAATCGTTTTTCTTTTACTTCGCCAAGATTTATGAACAGAAAACGTTTCAATGAGCGCTCAAAAAGATTTTCGTTTGGGCAACAACCCGTCGAAAATTGAAACTTCAGGCAATTTGTAGTGAAGACGATAGCGTATGGCTATGAAACGTTAATTCAACAACATTTGTAAGTTTGC
>JAFDCA010000687.1 GCA_019313025.1 Deltaproteobacteria bacterium | reverse complement strand
GGAGCAGCTTGACAGCATCAACAACTTTCTGGAAGTCGATTTGCCACCCTACGGGCCTTATGAGGTGGGTGGACGATTTAAGCGGATAAAAAACGGCTACTATCTCACTGATTTGGCTGTCCGGGTCAACCAGAGCCATATGACGGGAGAAATGAGCCTGGATACTGTTGCCCAACCACCGCGGCTGGATATCGATCTAACGACTCGAAAATTGCAAATAGATGATTTCAAGGCAGGTGATTGGTCTCCGGTCAAAACGACGACTGATAAAAGCAAGGGAGGTGTTACCGGAAAGACGACCAAGCAGCAAGATGGCGGAAAAGATGTGCAGGCACTTTTAAGTCAGGAATTTATGCGTAGCCTGGATGCAAGCTTTAACTTGAAAGTGCAGGAGGTGTTATCGGGCAAGGACAAACTCGGACACGGCATCCTGAAGGCAGGACTGGAGAAGGGGCGTTTTTTCGTTGATCCAATGCAGCTGAATATCCCCGGTGGATCCGTCAGGATTGCATTTGTTTTCGCTCCGACTGAAACGGAAGTGGCGCTGGAAATCGGCGCACAAGTCGAAGAGTTCGATTACGGTATATTGGCCCGCCGAATCAGACCGGATTCAAATATGGGCGGCTGGCTCAGTCTTGATGTCGATCTTAAGTCTCGCGCAAAAGACCTGAAAAGCATTATGCAGCACGCCAACGGGTGCGTCGACTTTGCCATTGTGCCGGAAAATTTTGAAGCCAATTTATTTGAGCTGTGGGCCGTAAATCTTCTGTCCGCAGTGTTGCCAAAGCTGGATTCAGAGGCAACATCCAAAGTTAACTGTGCCGTATTCAGATTTGATATTAAGGATGGGCAAATGAAAGAAGATGCCATCTTTGTGGATACCACCAAAATGCAGGTAGGCGGTGAGGCTCAGGTAAATTTTAAGACCAGCGAGTTGTACCTGGCGATGGCCCCCAAAGCCAAAAAGGCCGAATTTTTCAGCCTGGCCACACCGATTCAGGTTAAAGGAACTTTTAAAGATTACAAAATCGGTGTGCAGCCGGGGGGGCTTATCGGAACGGCGCTGCGGTTTATTACCAGTCCCATTGTCGTGCCGGTCCAAAGAATATTTAGTGAGCGTGTGGCTGCGGATGGGCATGCCGCCTGCACGGCAGCTATGCATCGGCCTCATTAATAGCTCCTCGTCAACCCTTTTGGACACCATTGGCAGAAATAAAGCTTCGATTTTACCAGTAATAAAAGAAATAGAATTTGTTACGCATATCGGTTATCCATCTATCCTGGCAAAATTAATTTTTCCTATCTATCCTTTATGTTGCAAGATATTAACGTATAGGGCTATCATACGGCAGGTCATTTCCTAAATTTTGCCATTTTTCTAATTATTGTCGTTTATGGAAAACTTCACTTCATTTGACGCACTGAAAGGCGGTTGGCACCTGTTTCGCAGCTCATGGAAACCAATGGCAGCATACGCACTGGTGGTTTGGGTCGCAACTCTATGCGTGTTGTCACCGTTGGTCTCATGGTCCATAAACCGGTTGGTTGCACAATCTGGCGAACTCGTCGTTGGGAACAACGAAATATTAAACTGGCTACTTTCACCAAAAGGCATCTTGACCCTCGTACTGTGGGGCGCTCTGACACTACTGGGTCTATTGCTGCAAGTGACCGGACTAATACGCATCGCTTTCGAGGGTAAAAAAATTGACAATTGGACAGTAAGACAAACATTGTACTGGTTGCAGACTGATTTATACCCCCTTTTTCGATTTTGTCTATCCGCCATCCTGCTTTTTGTACTCATTCTATTGCCACTGGTTGTTTGCCTCGTAGCAATTTATTTCATTTTGTTGGGGGCCCACGACATTAATTATTATCTAAGTGTGAAGCCTACCGAGTGGAAATGGGCACTTGTCTTTTGCGCACTCTCTTTATTACTCTGGGGCGCTGCCGTTTGCATCCTTTTATTGCGATGGATTTATGCATTGCCGCTCTGGCTTGAGGGGATGCGCCCTTTTCGTGCGACCTTGGACGCCAGCTGGGATGCTACCTGTCAGAAATTTTTTCTTCTCCTGCGCACGATGGGCGCTTACTTGGCGATCTCTATCGGGGCGATGCTCATCCTGGAAGCCTTTCTTTTCATGACGGCAGGCATCGCTTTAAGACTTTTTAATCAGACGGTGCACGCTGTTTTTTTCATTATTTCGGTCTATCTTCTCTCAGCTTTCATTTTAGAGACAGCGATCAGCTTTATCGGCATATCCTGGGGTACCTGTGCAATTGTGACCCTTTACAGGAATCAACAGAACCCAGACAAGCCACAGAAAACAATCAATTATAAAGAATTACGTGTAAAGGACTCACCAAATAGCTCTCCGCATCGTTTTCTTCGACCCAAGATCGTGCTGGTGACAATACTCCTTGTGCTGTTGACAAGCGTAGCTGTCAACGCCTGGCTTTTGAATCAAAAAACTCAGGGCAAGATTCCGCTGGTGATTGCCCACAGAGCCGGGGCGCTGCATGCACCTGAAAATTCATTAGCTGCATTGGAGATCGCAATTCGCCAGGGTGCCGATTACGCTGAGATCGACGTTCAGCGCTCAGGTGACGGCGTGGCGGTGGTGATTCACGATGCCGACCTGATGAAAATGGCGCGGGAGCCGCATGTCGTCCGTAAAACTGACTATGCAATTCTGGCACAGGCAGATATCGGTCGGGAATTTCACCCTGATTTTGCCGGTGAACGACTTGCCCGCCTCAGCGATTTTCTCCAGAAAGCCGCTGGAAAAATAAAGCTGATGATCGAACTCAAATACTACGGTGAAGACTCCGAACTGGCCAAAGAGGTGCTCCGTCTCGTTTACAAGGCCGGCATGGCCGAGAAGGTTTCGTTGATGTCGCTGGAAATATCGAGCGTAAGACAAATGCAGCAGCTGGCTCCCGACGTACCGGTGGGTTATCTTTCTGCAGTTGGTCTTGGTCGTCTCACAAGCCTTAATGTGGATTTTTTGGCGGTATCCACCAGGGATGTAAAAAGTGCCCTTCTGCGGAAAGCCGAAAGAAAGAAAACACCCGTATATGTCTGGACTGTGAATGATATTGACACGATGCTTGCAATGTTGGAATTGGGTGTCGACGGCTTGATTACCGATGATCCTGCGTTGGCTGCTGATGTTATCCACAGGGCAAATGAGCTGTTGCCCGCCGAGCGTCTCATGCTTCGCTTTCGCTATTTATGGGATCCGTTCACGAACAAGTCGTTAAATTGAAGATTGCTTCCTGTTCTTGATCGGATGTTTGCCGAACCGCTTCTTCCTTAACGGCCGGCTCCGCTGGCCGTGTTTCTGTTGAACAGGTTGCCAACAACCATACAAGTATTGAAAAAATCAGTAACAGGGTACCACAACATGTCCGCGTCGTTTAAGTTTACATGCAATTTTAGCGACATTGCTTTGTAAACACCTAATTTTAATGGGCCTGTGGGCTTGACGATTTTCAAAAATCGCTGTAGAATTGTAACCAATAAAAATCATTATGGTTTTTAAATCCAAATACGAGGAGGTCAGATGACAAAGGCAGCGTTAATTGAAAAAATGGCAAAGGATGCAAATTTAACAAAGGCAGCTGCGGGCAGAGCCTTAGATTCATTTTTAGACGGCGTGGCAAAAGGCCTAAAAAAACGAAATAGCAAGGTAACCCTGGTTGGCTTCGGTACCTTTAGCAATGTCTACCGAAAAACCCGGCAAGGCCGCAATCCTCAGACAGGCGAGAAGATCAAAATCAAGGGCAAGAATGTTGTGAAATTCAAGCCTGGCAAAGCGCTTAGAGAAAAAATCTAATCTTATTTAACCAACCTGGATTTTTAGGGCAGCTAATCGGTGGGAATTTTACCTTTAGCTGCCCTTTGATACTACCCGTAAAGGTTCTCAATCCATTTCAAAGCCTCAGTATCGCTGATTTTTCCAAGGTGTCTCTGGGTGGTGAGCTAGTTTCCATATTGCACCTCTGCAGAACCTGAGTGTTAATGGCCCGATTTAAATAAGTTTTATCAGCTGGTTATGCTCATTTTTTCATCAGCGGCGAATTAACGCCGGGATG
>JAFDCA010000686.1 GCA_019313025.1 Deltaproteobacteria bacterium | reverse complement strand
GTCTACTTTTCTCATTGCTAAACCCATGCTGATGGCTGCTTGGGGTGCAATTTGTTTAATAAATGCGTCATCGAAGTTTTTCTTGTCAATTTCAAAGTTTTTGAACGGATTAATCGATTCAACCTCAGCCGAGGCTTCGGTGGCCAGAAGTTCACGGAATTCTTCAATATTGGCACCTCCGCCGCTGAGAATGATACGCTTAATTTGATCTTCAGGATAAGTGGAATAAAAAAAGTCGAGGGCTCGTCTTATTTCCGTACACCAATCGGCGACGACCGACGAAACAATACCTTTTAAGTCCTCCGATGTAAGTTTGTCGGACTTATCACCGTATTTCAACTGTTCGGCTTCTTCAAATGAGCATTCGATTAATGACATTATCTTTTGGTTGATTTGTCCGCATCCCAACGAAACGTCTCGCATGAACAGCGACGAATTGCCTTTGAGAATGTTCAATGATGTTTTGCTGGCTCCGATATCAATAAGTGCAGTATTTTCGCTTTGCATGTCATAGTTGGCTTCAAATGTGTTCTGCAGAGCGAATGCTTCAACATCTACGATGCAGGGATTGAGTCCGGCCAGATTGACGAGATTGATATAGTCATTAACCATTTCCTTTTTGGCCGCAACTAGAAATACATTCATCTGACCGGGATTGGATTCGCTTTCCCCGAGGATTTGGAAATCGAGGTTGACATCGCTGATGTCAAAGGGGATGTACTGCTCGGCTTCAAAGTGAATGGTTTCCTGAAGCTTCTCTTCATCCATGGTTTGAACGCTGATTTTTTTAACGATAACCGAGTATCCGCCTATTGACACGGCCACGTTGCTTTCTTTAATATTGTACGATTTAAATAGCTGTTTAATCGATTCTGCGACGGTCTCAGGGTCGTTAATGGTACCTTCCTCGATGGCCCCATGGGCAATGTCCACGATGCCAAAGTGAGTTAGCGAGAGGCCCCGTTTGGTTTCTGTGATTTCAGCCGCCTTTATTGACCGGGAGCCGATATCGAGACCGACGATGTGATCTTTTTTTCCAAAAGCCATGGGAGACGTTTAATCCTTTAATCTATTTTTTAACTCATATTTGGTTTTCCGAAGCATTTCTTCGGAATTACAATGTCTATCTTAACAAAGAATCACTTTGTTGTACCGGTTATCTCGAAAAGCTCTGTCCGGACTATCTTTGCTGCCATACGGCTCTGCAATTTTTGCGCCAATGTCAAACAATAGCATTGGCGATTGGTGAATATTTATTATGTTTTTATTAAGTTTCATTATATTCAGTATTTTAGAAAGTTTGTAATTCACTTTTTGTCCGATGCGAAAAAAGAAGCATTTGGCCTGATTTGATCTTTCAGCTTTGAAATTTTCCGTAAAACCGTCAAGATTTTGAAATGACCGTCATGCATATTCTTTGTATCGGTCTGGTTAATGGAAACTTTAGAAAAAAAGCTTTAATTTGACATTAAAAATGAATATCTTTAGTATTACTGAATAAAAACGAATTCGTCTTTCAGTAAACTCTCATACCGGAAATATAATCTGTCAATGAACACCAAATCCCCTGAAGAAAGCATCACGCCGTTTCGGCTGGTCAAGTATTTTACATTCACCGGGCTGATTGTTATTTTCTTGGTTACGATTATACTATCGGTGTTCAACACCCACTGGGTCAAGGCGATGCAACGCCAGAAAAGCGAGGATTATGCTCATAGTCTTATCGAAAATCTGAACCATCAGGTGTTTATTCAGGTTATCATTCCCATGGGATTTATATACAAAAAGATTCAGTTAAGAAATAAAAAGCAGTTCGAACGCATGGATATGGTCGTTCGCGGCACCTTGCACAGCTTCAAGGTCGAAGCACTCAACATATACAGTAAGGATAACACGATTTCCTATAGTTTTGATCCGGATTTGATCGGCCGTAAAAATTTCGGAGGCACAGGATACCAACAAGCGCTTGAAGGCAAAACTACTTCCAGGCTCGTTCAGCGGGGAAATTTTTTTGAGATTTCACTTGGCTTCCCCAAGGAAGCACGGCTGATCACTTATGCTCCCTTGCGCGCGGAACCCGAACTGTTCAGGATCACCGGCCCGGTGCTGGGAGTGGTTGAAGTCGTCCAAGATATATCTAAGGATTATCAGACCATTTTCAGAATCCAGATATTGGTTGTGATAACCTGCTCCGTGATGATGGGTGCTCTTTTTGTTGTATTGATTTTTGTTGTTAAGAGGGGTGAAGGCATTATTCAAAAACGGGCCATGGAAAGGCTAAGGCTCAAAGAACGACTAAGCCAGGCTGAACGGCTTTCCGCCCTTGGGGAGATGGCTGCCGGAATATCCCATGAGATCCGAAATCCTCTGGGAATCATTAGAAGTTCCGCTGAACTTCTAAAGAAAAAAGTGACCAAAATCGACCCTTCGAACACCATGCCGGATATCATTGTCGAAGAGTCTAGCCGCCTCAACAGTATCATTACCGATTTTATTAATTTCGCCAAACCCGGAAACCCTAAACTGAATCTGTGTCGTATCGAGGATGTCATTGAAAAAAATATTACGTTTCTATCCATGCAGATGAAAGAAAAAGGATATACCATAAAAAAAGACTATCAGAATTATCTACCGGAAATACAGGCTGATGCAGACATGCTCTACCAGTCTTTTTTGAACATCTTCCTTAATGCCATGCAGGCGATGCCCAATGGGGGAATGATTGAGGTTGCAATTCGTTCCAATAGTGAGGTGGTAACCATCAACTTTGACGATGAAGGTCAAGGAATTGCCGACGAAATTCTGGAAAAAATCTGGGACCCATTTTTTACCACAAAAGAGATGGGAACGGGCCTGGGTCTTGGTATGGTTAAAAATATCATTGAATCTCATGGCGGCAACATACAGATTAACAGCAGAACTCGGGGCGGGACGCGAGTGACCGTAGAATTGCCGGTAAAAAATCCAGGCACGGATGCCGGATAGTGTTGCGGCGTTTTGGTTGGAAGCAAAGATGCTTGGGCCGATAGGCCCGTTGAACATCGAATCCGTCGGTGGAAATGGCTAAAATTTAGATAGAGAGATCCGAACGCTATGGAAACAATTCTGATCGTCGATGATGAAAAAAATTATCTGCGCGTGCTCAGCGCGGTATTAGAAGAAGAAGGCTATGAAGTCCTGACCGCTCTGAACGGACGGGAGGCTCTTGAGATCCAAGAAACGTCGGATCTGGATCTGACTCTCACCGACATGAAGATGCCCGGCATGGACGGTATCAAGTTGCTCGAACACATCAAGGCAAAAGATCCGGATCTTCCGGTGATTATGATGACCGCCCATGGTACAGTCGATAAAGCTGTGGAGGCAATGCAAAAAGGTGCCTACAGCTATGTTCTGAAACCTTTCGACAACGAACGCCTCATTATTTATGTTAAAAAAGCTGTTGCCATGTTCCAGGTGGTCAAGGAGAACCGTCGCTTGCGTGATGAGGTAAAATCCCACTACCGCTTCGGCAATTTCATTGGGAAGATCAAAGCCATGCGGGAAGTTTTCGAAATGATCAGGAAAGTAG
>JAFDCA010000685.1 GCA_019313025.1 Deltaproteobacteria bacterium | reverse complement strand
CAACCTGCTCCGATGTTGTCGGCGGCAGCAGAAAAAAACTTAATAAAAAACCTAAAAAGGTTAAAAATCCCATGGATGCAAAAGATGTATCAAGGCTGAAACGGTCATGGATAACGCCTCCAATCAAGGGACCGAGGCTCAGCCCGAGAAACATTGACATATTGAATAACCCCATGGTGAAACCTTCTTGGCCGGAAGGGGTTATATCTCCCACATAGGCTTGAACGGCCGGCATGATCATCGCGGATGCAATACCTTGGAGAAACCTTATGGCGATAAGGGATTCGATACTATTTGAAAGTATGAAGGCCAGTGAAACCACGGTATAAGCGAAAAGGCCTATAATAATGAACGGCTTCCGTCCTTTTTTATCTGACCTCCTGCCGAAGTACGGGAGCAGAAATGTTCTGGATATGGAAAATGCGCCGAATATCAAACCGATATAAACACCGCTGGCGCCGAGATTGCTGGCATAGACCGGAAGCAGGGGAACGACGATTCCCACGCCGGTGACGGTTCCGAACATTGAAAAAAACAAGGTCCCAAATATTTTTTTATCGATTTTTTTCATAAACAAGAAGGCCGGAAATAGGAAAGAGAAAAAAGGGAGGCGGTTGTCTATTTTCTAATTTCTATTTCCTATTTTCTAAAAAGACCAGATCCATAGGAGGACAGCCAAGGACGAGTCATATGGCCCGGATGCTTTACTTTTGTGTTTTTTGAATATCCGCCAGCGTGGACTCGACCAAATTTCTTATCTCTGACAGCCTGGCCTCTGAGAGGGCTTCAAACCGGAGTACAAGGGCCGGCTGGGTGTTGGATGCGCGAACCAGACCCCATCCGTCTTCAAACAGTACGCGAACCCCATCGATGTCAATGACATCGTATTTTTTACGAAAATATTCGGTCACTTTTGCAACGACGTTGAATTTTTTATCATCGGGACACTCAACGCGTATCTCAGGGGTTGAATAGGTCTTCGGGACATCCGACAAAAGATCTGAAATTTTCTTTTTGGTTTTGGCCAATATTTCAAGAAGCCTGCAACTGGCATAGGTGGCATCGTCATATCCGAAATACCGATCGGCGAAAAACATATGGCCGCTCATTTCGCCGGCCAGTTCTGCCTTTTCTTCCTTCATTTTCTTTTTAATCAAAGAGTGACCGGTCCGCCACATGATCGCACGCCCGCCGTTTTTTTCGATGTCGTCATACATGGTTTTAGAACACTTCACCTCAGATATAAAAGTTGCCCCCGGCTTTCTGGAGAGAATCTCTCTTGAAAAAATGATCATGAGCCTGTCACCGAATACAAGGTTCCCTTTTTCATCAACAACACCGATCCGGTCGCCGTCACCGTCATATCCGATGCCGACATCCAATTTCTTTTCCTTGACCAAGGCGATAAGATCCTTCATGTTTTTTTCCACCGTTGGGTCGGCCTCATGATTGGGGAATCTGCCGTCCATATCACAGTAAATGTCATGGACCTCACACCCGAGACGTTTGAGTATGGGCACGGCCACCACCCCCGCGGTTCCGTTTCCTGCATCCACTCCCACTTTGATCGGCCCGGACAAGGTTATATTATTTTCTACAAATTCCTGGTAGGGTGTGACAGCGTCTGATGTGGATCGAGAGCCTTTTCCCACAGCAAAGGAGTTTTTATTGATAATTCCCAGAATTTTCTGGATGTCTTCTCCATGAATCGAATCCAAACCGATACAGAGTTTAAAGCCGTTATATTCTTTGGGGTTATGACTGGCCGTTACCATTACCCCCCCCTCGGCGCCAAGGTGCTGAATTGAAAAATAAAAAACCGGTGTGGGACAAATCCCGATATCAACCACATCACATCCGGTTGACCTCAGGCCTTCAATGATCTTTTCGGAATACAGATCCGAAGTCAATCTGCAGTCCCTTCCCACATTGAGTTTTGAACAGCCGTTTTCTCTGAGAAAAGTACCCACGCCTTTTCCAATCAGCACGACATCATTTTCAGTCATATCTTTTCCGGCAATTCCCCTGATATCATATTCTCTGAACATTTCCGGATTCATGAATTTCTCCCTTTTCGTTTTTTTGCTGTGGGTTAAGATTTGTGATGATAGACCGCTTAAGTTTTTTTATAGTATGTCCGAAGCTTTAAATGATAATTAACATATTGACCTAAAAACCTATACATCAATATGATGCAAAAATAAACAATCCGTTCTATTTTATGATGCTTGAAAAATATTTTTAGAGACCTTTGAAAAATGTTCAATTTTGTTCAAGTCCAAGGCAGGCGAAAATTTTAACCACAGACATATATTAAGTATTTCGAGGATTAAAATTTGAGCCTAACGCCGGAATTGGGCAAAAGGGGATGTTTTTCAAAGGTCTCTCTTACTTGCTTGACACACAAGGTTGGTATCTCTATACTCACTCGACTTTTATTACAAGGCAATTCTTATCAATTCGTAACACAAGATTATATGAAAATATGACCGTTTATGGTTCAATTCGTTATTAACGTTGAGATACAGGGATGACGCAAGAATATTCTGTTGCGATATGCAAGACTCTTGAGGCGAGATTTCGTGACGCAAAGTTGTATCGGCCTATGCGCGTGGGGCGTTACGATGAAGGTGCCGAGCTTGTTTATGATGTGAAATCGGTTTCCGGCATGAATGAGGGCAAAATTCGTGCGGTGGTCGAAAAGTTTATCGGCGGCGGTTTTGCCGGGCAGGTATACCGTGTAAAAGTGCTGGAAATTGATGCTCAAGAGGGACCCATCGGCGGAATTGAGGTGGGGGGTATCTATGCCCTGAAGATCATGATTCCGCCTTCGAACTTTTCCCGCCTGTTTCGAAATGCACTCTATATGCTTGGTTTTCAGGGGCCATTTCAACTCCAAGTAAATCGCGTGGCTGCAAGAGCCGGAGCCCTTTGGCAGAAGTTTATCCGCCGCGCGGCCAAAATTAGATTTGGCGATGAAAGTACGGTGGTCGATATTCATGCAACCTTTGTGGACCATATCTTGGGAAGTTGCGGCGAATTCAGTGAGTGGGTCGAAGGGCGTACCTGGCGTCTAGAGGTAGATGACCATCTGGATGTTTTGAAAAAATGGCGCAGAGGAAAACAGGTAGATATGACCTTTTTGGGTTCACCGGAATATCGAGCGAAATATCAATTTATGCATGAGTTCGTTAAACTACTCCATGATATGGGAGGATATGAATTTGCAAGACAATACGAGTGGTCAACGTGTAAGAGCCAGCCGAACTGTCTGAAACGAAAAAACACAGATCATGATCCACACGGTGGCTTGGTGGCTGTCGATTTCAGGGCAGGTCTGGCTCTGTTGGCCTTTTTACCAATGAGTCCCGGGGATTTTAAGCTGATATTCAAAGGACTGAAACGGGGGAGCCTGGTTCAGTTTGATCGAGGCAGTATTCAAAAGCTGGAACAATTTGTTAATGGATATAAAGACGATTTTGCTGACATGCTGGAGATGCTTCAAGAATTGAAAGCATGTGAGCGTATTTATAGAGATTCGGTGCCGGATATTACACACAATCGTTTACGGTTGTTTTACAGTGGACAACTTTGGTCGACAATGCTCGACAGCGCGGTGAATGGATGGAAGGTACAGAATCTGATCGATGATTTGAGAGTGGAACAGCTTCGGGATAAAAAAGTTTTAACGCTATGGTTGTCTTTCATCGGTCTCATACCATTTATTGGGTGCTTTTTTCACCGAATTACAGGTCATCAGGGTTGGCAAAAACACTATAAGATGGTTTTAACAAGTTGGAATTATTTGAAAAGAGCCTTTAA
This sequence comes from Deltaproteobacteria bacterium, assembly GCA_019313025.1. The sequence continues at coordinate 1,962 of JAFDCA010000685.1, read as the reverse complement.
GGGGAGAATGGCTGAAAAAATTATTGTCTGGCACAGGGCAGGTCGGGTCAATGGTGCCGGCTCTTTGAAAATTGCTGAGTCGGGCGTGCTTTTTACAGGTCATTTGATGTTGTCGATACTTCCGGCCGGACTTCACAGGTTCATCACGGATTGGCAGTATGCAAAAGATCGCCTGGTCTATCTCTTTGTTCGCCCGATTCGGCTGTATTTTAATTCTCAACTTCGGGAACAATGGCTTCGGGAGATGGTTACAGAGGGACAGAAAAAGCATATTTTAAATGACGAGGATGCCAAAGTTATTCTTTCACAAGTTGATGAGCCCTACATACAAAAATATTTGAAAAGTTTGGCGGTGCATATCTGTACGTTACCGGTGACACAGGTCGTTTCAGTGCTGGTAGCATTTATCTATGTTGCCATGCATCCTGAAATGTCACGGGCACAAGCATGGGGGATAGGGCTTGGAATTGTGGCGTTGTTTCAGGTGGTGCCGATTTCACCGGGTTCTCTGGTTAGGGGGCTTTATGTGGTGTATCTGGTGATAAAGGAACGATCCTTCAAAGATTACAATATTGCCGTAATTTTAGGTTTTTTCAAATATATAGGGTACTTGGCGTTTCCAATCCAGATGGCGTATCGTTATCCCGTGTTGGCTCGATTTATGGCCGGACACTGGGCCAATGAATCCGTACACATTGTTCCGGTATTTGGCGAAAGCGGTGCGTTATTGGAACACTGGGTGTTTTGTTTGTTCTATAACTGGCCGTTGACCATACGGCGCCGTATTCAAAAAAGAATTCAATTGCGGTCATCCATTAAGAAACGATTTTGGCACATCGGCCTATGCGCCGTGGCTGTGGCAGCCATATTCGGGCTGGCGGATCTTGTCTATTTAAGACAAATTGGAGAACTTCCCGATTTAAAGACGATTTGGTGGCTATCCGTTTTTCTGCCCATGCTTAGCGGCTCGATGGTAACCCTTGGCTGCGGTGGTGCAACATTAGGGGAGCGCTTTTTAGGGGCTGTTATCTGTGGCGCACTGGTCGGGATACTTTATACGGCAGTGTCGACATTGCTTGTCTCCGGCAATGGAATTATCGTTGGTGCTGTGGCAACAAACTTGTTGTGGCGGATATTTCTTTTTTCCATATTTTCGTTTATAGGTGCTGTTATTACGGAATTGAAGTTGGGCTAAAGCAATTCAAAAATATGAGACTTCCCTCGGCTATCCTCTCATCTCATCAATAGCTTCCATGTTTTTGTAAACCAAATGAATCTTTATTCGTCTTAACCAATACATCGGCCGAAAATCCAATTCACTGAATAGGAGGAAATCATTATGAAAAAAATAATAATCTGTGCATGTATTATATTGGTGGCAGCACTGTTTTCCCCGGCCATGGCCCAGGACGGTCCCACCGAACGACGGGATAGACAAGGCGATCGAATTGACCGGTGCCAGGATAGACAGGGTGATCGAATTAACGAACATCAGGATAGACGGGGGAGTCGACGTGGCGACCATCGCCTGGATAGCGGAAAGGACCATTGGAGAGGAAAACGTTCGACGAATTTTGTGAATCCAAGGGGTTATCGCGGTAATCATGCCTATAGAGGGTATCATTATCGACATCGCGGAAATATGTATTCCCGGTATAACGACAGACATAACAGGCATATGTATTCCGGGTATAGCAACAGGCATAACAGGCATATCTATTCACGGTTTAACAACCACCACAATAAACATGGGTATTCAAGGTTTAAAAATAGACAGAACAGACATATGTTCTCCCGGTTTAATAACCGGCATTACAGACACAAGAAGAGTTGGTAAACTATTTTGTAAACAGATCGTCTAAAGGGCCAAAACAGAATGAAAGGAGGCTCAAATGAAAGCTAGAACAAAAACCATTATCTTTGTGACGTTGATACTGGCGTTGATGTGGTGTTCAGTGGCTT
>JAFDCA010000684.1 GCA_019313025.1 Deltaproteobacteria bacterium | reverse complement strand
CCAAAGCTTTTCAACTCTCGCGTGGGCAATACGCGCCCCCGGCTTTAAAATCATTTCACGATAGATGTCCATCTCAAGGAAAATCGATTCAGCGTCATGCCCATAGTCTTCTAATAATTTCCATAGAATATCTGTTGGAGATAGAAGATGAGTCACGGTCATATACAATTTTTCCTTTTTATACTTGCCTTTCTTATTATTAAATTCGGTAATTTAAACGTTTATCAAAAATGGCGCGAAAGGGCAACCAGATGGCGCGTTATGGCAGGTAAACCTTTAAAAAATGTGTTACCTGGCAGGTAAGTATTGAGCGTATTGAGGCCTTGCCTATGCGCTGCGACCAATTAACCAATAGGTGCACGCTACAGCAATGTACTACTTACCACAATAAATGTTCAATCTCCAGCGGATAGGCAAAATGCTCAAATAAAACCTGCCTGCATTGTTCCATGTCAGAAGTGCAAAAAGACGTGTTTGAGTAAGAGTGATTAGCTATCGAAGATTTCAATGGGGGGACAAAATAAAATGTCACTGAAATTTACCAATTATGATGACTACATACTCATCGAATCGCCAACAGGAATGGATTATTGGGAAATTATTGAGAGTATTCCCGAATTAATTTCAATGCCCGAATTTAAGAATAAAAATGATATTTGGTTATTCAGATCTGGTCAAATAAAAATGGCCTATGCCGATCTTTACTCAATTAAAAATTTAGTCAAAGAAATTTGTCCCAAAAATTCAAAAGGCGCTAAAACCGCCATAGTTGCCGAAAATGGCCTTCAGCAAAGTTTGGCCACATTGTATTCTGGTATTGGCAAAGACCTACAGCGAGAAATAAGGGTTTTCTCAGATTTAAAATCTGCTGAAAACTGGATTCTTGAATAATTTATATTTAATAAGCACGTGTCGATCTGGGGATGAATACAGATAAGCTATTCCTCTGACCTTGTGCGATATTCAATTTCTAACACGATGTATATCCATAAGCTAGCCCAAAACCTTATTTCTGCTAAGATTTTTACGGTGAGTTTCATTAAAGGCTAATCCTTTGGGTAAACACAGAAAAGATCAAAATGGTTCCAAAAAAAACTTACGAAAAACTCGAAAAAGAAAACTTCCATCTTAAAAAAACCGCAGCTAAGCTTAAGGCCGATAGCGAAAAATATCAGGCCATCTTTAACCACAACCTCAACTGTATATATGAGCACGATCTTGCTGGTAATTTTTTAGACGCGAATGACGCCGCTTTGAGCCTGATGGGCTATAGCCGGAAAGAAATCCCCGGGCTCAATTTGTCCTCGCTCATCGACGCAGACCAATTGCCTGTAGCTTTTTCCGCTATGGAAGAAATTGTAAAAACCGGTTCTCAGAAGCGTTTTACCGAGTACAAAGTAAAGAAAAAGGACGGCACTTACGCCTGGGTTGAGACTGAGAGCACCCTTATTTGCCAGCAAGGAAAGCCCTTCGCCATTCATGGTGTCGCCCGAGATATTACTCAGCGCAAGAGGGCAAAAAGAGCGCTCACAACCAGTGAAAAAAAGTACCGCGAGCTGGTTCAAGGCATTAACAGCGTGATCCTCAGATTGGACCCGCAAGGCAATGTCATGTTTATAAATGAATTTGCTAAAGAATTCTTTGGCTTCACGGAAAAGGAAATTATCGGAGAGAATGTCATCGGCACCATCGTCCCGAAAACAGAGTCGTCCGGACGGGATTTGGCTGCGATGATCAAAGATCTGGGGCTTCACCCTGAGCGTTACATAAACAATGAGAACGAGAACATGCGTAAAAACGGCCAACGTGTCTGGATCGCCTGGACGAATAAAGGTGTTCAGGACAAAGCCGGAAATATCTTGGAGATACTCTGCGTTGGCAATGATATAACAGGTCGCAAAGAGGCGGAGAAAGCATTGCGGGAGTCCGAGGAAAAATTCCGGACCCTGGCCGATTCGGCGCCTGTTGCCATATTAATAGTTGCCGGCGAAAAACTACTTTATGCGAATCCGGCTTTTGAATCAATTTCCGGTTTCACTAAAGAGGAAGCGCTTGCCATGCGGTTCTGGGACCTGGTTCATCCTGATATGCAGAAGCTCGCAAAAGAGCGGGGATTGGCCCGGCAACAGGGGGAGGCTGTGCCCCACCGCTATGAGGTTAAAGCCCTTACCAAAGACGGCCTGGCAAAATGGATCGATCTGTCTGTCGCTTCAATCAACTATAGCGGCCAAACCGCTATTCTGGCCATAGCCTATGACATCACTGAGTGCAAGAAGGCCCAGGGCTCATTGCTGGCACGGGAGCAGGAGCTCAAAGATAAGGCGCATGAACTTGAAGAAATGAATGCGGCCCTCAGGGTTCTTCTCAAAAAAAGAGAAGACGATAGGATTGAGCTCGAAGAAAAAATCCAATTCAATGCCAAACAGCTTATCGAACCGTATCTGGATAACTTGAAAAAAACCCGGCTTAGCCCCAGACAGGCCTCTCTTCACGACATCATCAAAACCAATCTGGATGAAATCATCTCGCCTTTTGCCAGCAATTTTGCTGCGACCAAATACAAATTAACCCCGCAAGAGATCAAGATCGCCAGCCTCATCCGCCAGGGAAAAACCACTAAAAACATTGCCGAGATAATGGGTTTATCTCTTAGAACGATCGAGTTCCACCGAGCAAAAATCCGCTATAAACTGGGATTAAAAAACAAAGCTGACAGCCTGCAGTCCCACCTAATGTTTCTCAAATGATACTAGTTTTACCTAGTGAAAATACAGCAATTTTCTACAGTTTACACCAACTTTCATCCGCGATAATCTGTTTAACAATATGTTAAGTGAAAAGAGGCAATAGGTTCTAGGCGATAACTGGCGAAATGAGTACAATACTGTCAGACCACTAGCACTCTTGGTTATATACCGCCGTCATAGGAGATTG
>JAFDCA010000683.1 GCA_019313025.1 Deltaproteobacteria bacterium | reverse complement strand
ACGAGAGATCGGCCGTGTCACCAAACGCCCTCCAGGGTTCTGGCGAGCGGATCACACGAAAGAAGATTTTCTCCAAAAGCTCAAAAAATTGCCTGAGCTTTCTGAATTTGATTTTCCAGAGCCATGGCCAAAGATTATTCACATCGCCCGTCACATCATTGGTATTCCACGCTACATTTCTGTTCATCCGGGTGGTGTGGTGATCACCCCTGAGCCCATAGACAATTATGTTCCTGTTGAACTTGCTCCCAAAACTGTTCCGATTATTCAGTGGGAAAAAGATGCTGCCGAAGAGAGCGGACTGGTCAAAATCGATCTTCTCGGCAATCGCAGCCTGGGGGTTATCCGCGATGCCGTTGCCAATCTTAGGAATAACGGTACGGAATTTGACGAGCAGTCCTGGGAGCCGGAAGATGATGGTGCTACACAGACAAATGTGGCGAATGGGAACACCATGGGTTGTTTTTACATCGAAAGCCCTGCCATGCGCATGTTGCAAAAGAAGACGAATGTCGGCGACTTTGAACATCTGGTGATCAACAGCAGTATTATACGTCCGGCGGCCAATGAATTTATCCGTGAGTACGTCCGTCGTCTGCATGGCGGTAGATGGGAGCCGATTCATCCCTTGCTTTCAGATGTCCTTGAAGAAACTTATGGAATCATGGTCTATCAGGAGGATGTTTCCAAGGCCGCTGTGGCTCTGGCCGGATTTTCACATGCTGATGCTGATGGCCTTCGCAAGATCATGTCTAAGAAAGATAAGATCCGAAAATTGGACGATTATCAAGCGCGTTTCACCGCGGGTGCAGAAGCAAAGGGTATTCGTAACGATCAGATTGCGGCCATCTGGAACATGATGATGAGTTTCAGCGGTTATTCATTTTGCAAGCCTCATAGTGCAAGCTATGCTCGGGTCTCCTTTCAGGCAGCCTATCTGAAAACCCATTATCCTGCAGAGTTCATGGCCGCGGTTATCAGTAATCAGGGTGGGTTTTACAACACCTTTGCTTACGTGTCGGAAGCACGCCGTATGGGTGTGAAAATTCTACCCCCTGACGTCAACAACAGCGATATCCTTTGGAAAGGCAGCGCTGGGATTATTCGGGTGGGATTGTCGTCCGCAAAAAATGTAAGTTCAGAAACATGCAAACGTATTGTTTCTGGACGTAAAGAAAAACCTTACAGCGACATCGTTGATTTCCTTGATCGAATTCGGCCGGCCAACCCTGAAGTTCGCTCTCTGATTAACGCCGGTGCTTTTGATTTGCTTCATCCAAAAGAGAATCGAGCTGCTCTGTTGTGGGAGGTGGTCAGTTGGCAAAAGTCCAGATCAAACCGATACGGAACAGGGGATTTGTTTAATGAAAGGAAGGCAGTGTCAAAACCGGCATTTCCGCCGGAGAAGAAAAGAGAACGCTTACGGCAAGAATTTGCAGCCCTTGGTTTTTTGTGCGATCGGCATCCCATGATGTTATATGCCGCTGCGTTAAAAAAACTAAAAACTGTCAAAGCCATGGACTTGCATCGCTTCATCGGCCGTCATGTTCACATTGCCGGTCTGTTGATTACCGGAAAGATGGTGCATACCAAGTATGGCGATCCCATGGAATTTTTGACTTTTGAAGACGACACCGGGTTGATTGAAACGATCTTTTTCCCCAAAGCCTATCGTCGTTTCTGTGCCATCCTGGATCGAAGCCGTCCCTTTGTCCTCTATGGGAAGGTGGAAGAAGACTTTGGCGCCATCACCATGACCGTCAATCGGGTGGAAGCATTATCTGCGGCAGGTTGAATTATATTTTGATCTTCTACAAGCCTCCAGAAGTGTCACTTAATTTGATACCTTCTGAATCCATTTCCAAATCTTTTCTAAGCTCTTTGCCGATCTCTATTAATTTTGCATATATATCAAAGGAGTGGGTCATCATTTGACGATTGTCTTCATGCAAATATTTTGCCGCTTTCTTTTTTTCCTCTTCTGCAACTTTCTCTATTTCATAAATGATGTCTTTATACCACATTTTTGACATCGGCAATTTAATACTGTAATCTTCTCTTTCATCATTTAGGGAAAAATTAATTTCAACGGTTGGGTAATTGCCATCATAACTGATTTTCATTTCTGCCATGATTCCTCTCATTTCTCAGGATTAACACGCCCAAAATTGGTGAATTGGGATACCGTCGAATTCACCAAGCATTTGATATTTTGAATTTTATATGTATCAATTTTCATAGTTTTTTTCAAATAACTTTTATTGTTGTAATATCTAATAGTTACAAGTCAAATTTCACATCGTTTTTTCAGGGTGTTCCTTGGAATTATCATTTGCTTGACACGTCCATCGCATTATCTTACATTTCTTTTTCAATATTCATATAATTTTTTGTCAAATAGGAAAAAAATCATGGAACTCACTTCTTTAAATGCAATATCTCCTGTAGACGGCCGTTATCGAAAATCTGTTGAAAAGCTTGCAGAATATTTTTCAGAAGGTGCATTGATAAGATATCGTGTTCGAGTTGAGGTTGAATATTTTATCGCATTATGCAATCTACCGATTCCTCAACTGGCAGATGTTGATAAAGGCATGTTTGAACACTTGCGGCGTCTATATAAAAATTTTTCTCATGAAGATGCTCAAACAATAAAAGACATTGAGCGGGTGACCAACCACGACGTCAAGGCGGTTGAGTATTATCTCAAAGAAGCATTTGATGGGTTGGGGTTGCATGATTACAAAGAATTTATTCATTTTGGCTTAACATCTCAGGATATCAATAATACGGCAATACCTTGTTCATTAAAAGAAGCCTGGATAGAAGTTTTGGAACCGATTTTGGAACAGGTAATGGCGGCATTAATTGAAAAAGCGACGCAATGGAAACATGTACCCATGCTGGCTCGAACCCATGGCCAGCCAGCTACGCCCACAACCGTGGGTAAAGAAATTTATGTTTTTGTCGAGCGATTGATCAAACAAAAAGACCTATTAAAAACAATTCCATTTTCAGCAAAATTTGGTGGGACAACGGGTAATTTCAACGCACATTATGTTGCTTATCCCAACATCCACTGGATTGAATTCGGAAATTATTTTGTGAACGAAGTGCTGGGCCTTGAACGATCAAAAATGACGACTCAAATTGAACATTATGATCACCTGGCCGCATTTTGTGATAACCTTAAAAGAATCAATACCATTCTCATTGACATGGATCGAGACTTATGGTCCTATATCTCAATGAATTACTTCATGCAGAAGATCAAAGAGAATGAAGTCGGATCTTCAACCATGCCACACAAGATCAATCCCATTGACTTCGAAAATTCGGAAGGAAATTTGGGTTTAGCCAATGCCGTCTTCACGCATCTTTCATCAAAGCTTCCGATCTCGCGGCTGCAGAGAGACTTGACCGATTCAACGGTTACAAGAAATATCGGTGTGCCGTTGGCCCATACTCTGATTGCCTTTAAATCATTGTTAAAAGGTCTGGATAAATTACTCCTAAATAAAGAAGCGATTCAAAATGACTTGCAGAAAAACTGGGCAGTTGTCACGGAGGCAATTCAAACAATTTTGCGCAGGGAGGGATATCCGGAGCCTTATGAGGCTTTGAAAGCATTATCACGAGTCCATTCAAACATTGACCGCAACACAATTTTAGAATTTATAGAAAGTTTAAATGTTAAAAATTCCGTTAAAGACGAATTAAAAAAGATTTCACCCGAAAACTATGTGGGCTATTACGATTTTTAACCAGTGCCGGAATGAAACTGTCTTTTCCGCTAATATCGGTGCCTGCGCTGTGAAATAATTATCCTGTTGAATGGGAAGCCCATTCAGCAGTGACGCAGCCTATTTCTCCGGGGTGAAACTCAAATTTTAACAACCCGCCGAAGGCGTGAATTAATCCTCTAAATAACTCAGGGGTCGAGGCATTTTTCCAAACAAACACTGCATGGATCATCTTTTGTTTAACCGCATGAACTCGCGACAAGGGATCGTAAAGAAAAAACAGGAAACTATCTTTGAAATATCAATAGATTTTCTGCATTATTTTAAAATTCTTTTAAAGATACAATTTCGGTTTGCGTCCTGTTTTTTCTAACGATCCCTAAGCCACTCAGACAGCATCCGATTAAAAAAAGATGATCCATTCCGCTACATTCAAGGCTTTAGGAGAAAAACTCCCGATCTCTAAATAACTAGCATCGATAATTACATATGACATACATATGAAAATATTTGATCCCATCAACACACCCCTTACTGGAACCAATCTCATTGAGGCAAGCGCAGGTACAGGCAAGACCTATACGATTGCCGGGCTTTTTTTAAGACTTATTCTTGAGAGACAATTAGCGGCAAATCAAATACTGGTCGTAACCTTTACAAAGGCTGCCACTGAAGAGCTTAAAGAAAGAATCCGCAGGATGCTTTTAGATGCGAAATCCGCTTTTTTAAATGATACAAGTAATGATGTCTTCGTTAAAACCATTGTCAAAAAATATGATAATCGGGCTTTGGCAATTCAATTGATTCAAGATGCATTGATGGAATTTGACAATGCCGCGATATTTACCATTCACGGCTTTTGTCAGCGGATTCTCCATGAAAATGCTTTTGAAACACAGAGTTTGTTCGACACAGAACTTATGATCGATTCCATTAGTTTAACACGGGACATTGTGGATGATTTCTGGAGAAAACATTTTTACAATTTGCCCATGGAATTCATCAGTTATCTTCTAAAAAAAATATCCGGTCCAGAGTATTTTTCAATGCTTTTTAATAAAAACAGAACAGCAGATATAACGATTGTTCCAGAGCTTGAAAAACCCGATTTGGGAAGCCTTAATGACTTTAGAGCGATGTTCAGGAGATTGCAGACCATTTGGCCCAACTCTCGTACACAGGTGACACATTTATTAAAAAATACATCTCTAAGTGGATCAATTTACGGCAGCTTGAAAACAGCAACAACGCAAACGAGTGCTTCAAAAAGAGACCTGGTGATTGCTTCTATGGTCTCATTAATGGATAAGTTTGTCGATGAAACATCGATTGGTTTTCCATTATTTAAAGGTTTTGAAAAATTTACCACAACCAAAATTGAAAATTCGACCCGGAAAAATCATGGGCCTCTTTCACATGAATATTTTGATGTCTGCGATAAACTTTACCATAAAGGTGCCACCCTTGAATCTGAGATGGAGACATATTTAACATACTTTAAGGCCCAGTGTTTTAAATTCACCCGGGAACATCTTTTGCTTAGAAAAAAACAAAACAACATTCAATTCTATGACGATCTTTTGATAAAGCTTAAAAATGCACTTGAAGAGAAAGGTGGTAAAAAGCTCGCTCAAATCATTCGGAAAAAATACAGTGCAGCCCTTGTTGATGAATTTCAGGACACGGATTCTTATCAGTATGTCATTTTCACTCGAATTTTCGATTCGAAAAAGAGCACACTTTTTATGATTGGAGATCCAAAACAATCCATATACAGTTTCCGGGGAGCAGACATTTTTTCTTATATGGAAGCTGTCCGAAACACGGATTCAAAATATACATTGATAAAGAACTGGCGATCGAATCCAAATTTGTTAACCGCAGTAAATGCCATATTCTCAAATATAGAATCACCGTTTGTCTTTGATAAGATTGGATTTGAAAAGGGTGTTTCCGGAAAGAAAACCCAACCGATGAATGGAAAAATTTCGCCTTCATTGACATTATGGTATTTTGGCACAGATAAAAAGGCCAACAACCTTAAACCATTGAGCAAAACCGAGGCGTTACCTCTTATCTCAAGGGCAGTGGCAGGAGAAATATCTCGACTTATTTTGGGAAATAAACGCCATCTCACCGGCATTTTTCCAAAAGATATTGCTGTTCTTGTAAGGACAAATCGACAGGCGCAGATAATAAAGAACAACCTTTCATTAAAAGGTATACCATCGGTCCTCTATCATACAGGAAACATATTCAATACCCATGAGGCAATGGAATTGGAAAGAATTTTATCAAGTATTGCCGAACCCGGAAACGAAAGAAAATTTAACGCTGCGGTTGTAACCGACATCATCGGTGTTTTTGGAGAAGATCTCGATTCGGTCAGCGGAAAACCATTCGGGATGGAAGCCAAATCGAACAAATTCAGAGAATATTTTCGCCTATGGATACGGCATGGTTTTATTCGGATGTTTCGGTTGCTGATGGCAGAGGAAAAGATTAGGGAACGCCTTTTAATTTTCCCTGACGGTGAAAGGAGGCTCACCAATATACTTCATTTGGCAGAAATTCTACATCAGGAATCGTCTGAAAAAAAGCTGGGTATCGCCGGTCTGCTTAAATGGCTTTCAGAACAAAGAAACGCTGAAGTAAGCGAATCCGAAATACATCAACTTCGTCTTGAAAGTGATGATCAGGCCTTAAAAATTATCACCATTCACAAAAGTAAAGGTCTTGAGTTCCCCATTGTGTTTTGTCCCTTTTTATGGGAGGGATCTTTAATTGAAGACCGCGAGATCCTGTTTCATGACACGGATAAAAATGAAACTCTCACGCTTGATCTTGGTTCAAAAAATTTCGACAAACATCTCAACATTGCTCAAAATGAACGCCTGGCTGAAAACCTGAGATTGCTTTATGTCGCAATAACACGAGCGATACATAAATGTTATCTTGTATGGGGTAGATTCAATACTGCTGAAACGTCTTCCATCGCTTACCTATTGCATTATAAAAGGCAAGCAGAAGATATTAATAAAAAAAATCTCCTAACATCTTTAAAAGAAGATATTTTAGAAAAAAACGACGAGGAACTGTTCGAAGATTTAAAACAGCTATCAACCAAATCAGAAGGGTCAATAAAAATTGTTTCAATACCACCTGACGATACCATTGAACACTTGTCGGGTGAGTACAAAAAGGAAAGGTTGTTTTGCAGACATTTCTCAGGAAAGATTGATACCACATGGAACATTTCCAGTTTTTCGCATCTCATATCACAACGGGCACTAGATGCAGAACATCCGGATCGTGACGCATACCAGGATCAGTATATGCCCGTAACCCAAAACCACTTGGGTTTGTATAAAAATGAAAACATTTTTTCATTTCCAAAAGGAACCAGGGCGGGGATATTTTTCCATGACGTTTTTGAACATCTTGATTTTGCCGAAAGCTCTACAGAAGAAAGAATAAAACTGGTATCAAACAAATTAAAGGAATACAGATTTGAATCCAAATGGGAAGAACCTGTCTGTAATATGGTGGAAAGTGTTCTGTCCTTACCACTTGATCTCAACAAAACCACTTTGATGCTTTCTT
>JAFDCA010000682.1 GCA_019313025.1 Deltaproteobacteria bacterium | reverse complement strand
TGAATCCTTCGGTCCGCCTTGACTTTGAACCTGATCGAAGGTTTTGAAACCACTTCTAAAGACTATTTCACAAAACTTTCCAATGAGTTATTTTTTGGTTTTTGGCTGAATACCATCATTTTTTTCTCTGGTTAATGCAAAAGAAAAAGGGTTGCATAAACGTTTTAAATTTAGTTAAAATCTGTTTAAATTTTATTTCATTTAGGAGAGATATACATGCACTATGAAGGAAATATCATCCGACCGCCCAGTGAAGCCAACAGCATTCTGCTTCAAATAACCGTTGGGTGCTCCCGCAACAAATGCACATTCTGCGGTGCTTACAAAGGGGAGCGTTTTCGCATAAAACCGGATTCTTTTATTATGGCCGATGTCGCTTTTGCGGCAACCCATTGCCGCCGTCAGCGTCGCATATTTCTATGTGACGGAGATGGGCTGATCGTTCCCCAGAAAAGGCTGCTGAATATCTTGCAGGAAATTGAACGGCAGCTTCCCTGGGTCACCCGTGTGGGTGCCTATGCCAACTGCAAAAGCTTGAAAATGAAAACCCTCGATGAACTCAAAGCCCTCAAAGCCCATGGCCTGGGCATTTTATACATGGGTCTTGAAACCGGCGACGACGTTACATTGAAAAATATCAACAAGGGCGCTGCATCAGAAGAGATGATCCAAATGGGCAAAAAAGCGAAGGCGGCTGGAATCAAGCTCTCCATCACCGTGATATTGGGAATTGCCGGTAAGTCTCGGTCGAATATCCATGCCCGGGAAACCGGACGGGTGCTTACCGCCATTGATCCGGAGTATGTGGGTGCCCTGACATTGATGCTCATTCCCGGCACGCCGCTGTATCAAGATTACAGAGACTGAGAGTTTATTCTGCTTGAACCGGATGATATGTTGAAAGAACTGAAGACCATGATTGAGGCCACGGAACTCTCAAAAGGACTTTTTCATGCCAATCATGCATCCAATTATCTTCCGATCAAGGCAAGGCTGCCAAAAGACAAGGCAAAGACGTTACATTTGATTGATAACGCCCTTGCGGGCAAGATAAGCTTGAAACCGGAATTTTTAAGAGCCCTTTAATCGCATTTATTATTCACTATTGACCGCTTGCTGAAAAAGGAGAAACGAATCATGACTGAAGGTTTCGCTGAAACTCAACGAAATATCGATGACCTGTGTATCAATACCATCCGTGCCCTTTCCATGGATGCGGTTCAAAAGGCCAATTCCGGCCATCCCGGTGCTCCCATGGGACTTGCGCCGGCCGCTTATGTCCTTTGGACCCGGGTGATGAAACACAATCCTGACAATCCCGGATGGCTCGATAGGGACCGTTTCGTGCTTTCAGCCGGACATGCCTCCATGCTTCTTTACAGCCTGCTTCATCTCTCTGGGTATGCCGTTACCCTTGATGATATTAAGAATTTTCGCCAGTGGAACAGCAAAACCCCCGGCCATCCGGAGTTCGGTCATACACCGGGGGTTGAAACCACCACCGGCCCACTGGGTCAGGGCTTTGCCAATGCCGTGGGCATGGCCATGGCTGAACGGCATCTTGCCGCCCGATTTAACAATCCCGGACATGAGATTGTCGACCATTATACGTACATGATTTGCGGCGACGGCGATATGATGGAAGGCATCTCTTCTGAAGCAGCATCCCTTGCCGGCCATTTGGGGTTGGGTAGATTGATCTGCATATACGATGACAACAAAATATCCATCGAAGGTTCCACAGAAATAACCTTTACAGAAGATGTTGCCCTTCGATTCAAGGCGTATCGCTGGCACATTCTAAACGTTGATGACGGCAATGATATCGATGCAATATATAATGCCATCCAGGCAGCCAAAGCCCAAACCGGGCGTCCGTCTTTGATTATCCTGCGTACCCATATTGCATATGGAAGCCCCAACAAGCAGGATACTGCAGATGCTCACGGTGCACCATTGGGTGAAGAGGAGGTTCGTCTGACCAAAAAATCACTGGGTCTTCCGGAGGATGCTTTGTTCGATATTCCGGATGCGGTCAGGCATCATTTCACCCAATGTGTTGAAGCCGGGAGGAAAGCCGAAACCATATGGCAGGATAAATTTCAAGCTTACAACAAAACGTATCCGGATATGACCAAAAAATGGGTGGATGCCATGAGCGGGTTTTTAACCACCGGATGGGATGAAGAGATTCCCGAATTTTCAGTTTCAGACGGTCCCATCGCTACCCGGGCGGCATCCGGCAAAGTCTTAAATGCCATTGCCCCGAGACTCCCCACGCTCATTGGCGGCTCTGCTGATCTGGCCCCTTCAAACAAAACCTTTTTAAATACATCCCATGAATTTCAAAAAGATGCTTATGACGGACGAAATATCCGTTTCGGTGTTCGGGAACACGCCATGGGGGGAATCATGTCCGGCATGTTTCTTCACAACGGCCTAAGGCCCTATGGCGGGACATTTCTGGTTTTTGCAGATTATTTAAGGCCGGCATTGCGGGTTGCCGCCATTATGAAACTACCTGTCATTTATATCTTTACCCACGACAGTATTGCGGTGGGTGAGGACGGTCCCACACACCAGCCTGTGGAGCATCTGGTCAGTCTCCGTGCGATTCCGGGGCTCACCGTTATTCGTCCGGCCGATGCATCTGAGACAGCCCAGGCATGGCGACAGGCCCTAAAAATCACCAATGGCCCGGTTGCATTGATTCTAAGCCGCCAAAAGCTTCCGGTATTGACCTCCAATGCTGTAAAAGACGGTTTGTCAAAAGGGGCGTATGTGTTGTCGGATTGTGACGGCAAACCTGACATTATACTGATCGGTACAGGATCCGAGGTCCATATCGTTCTTGAAGCCAAGACACGTCTACTTGAAAAAGGTGTTGCCGCACGGGTTGTGAGTATGCCCAGCTGGGAACTTTTTGAAAAAAATTCTCAAGAATATAAAGATCGTATACTCCTGCCGGATGTCAAGACGCGTTTGGCTGTTGAGGCGGGCTCTCCAATGGGATGGTGCCGATATGTCGGAACAGGTGACACTGTCGTCGGAATTAACAGTTTTGGTGCGTCGGCTCCCGGCGGTATTGTGATGGAAAAATATGGATTTACTGTGGAAAATGTTGTACAAAGAGCACTGTCGTTGATTGAAAAATAGTCTTTTGATAGAGCCGCTCGAGACGGCCGTTACGGATTTCGGAGAGATATTTTATGGATAACACAAAAGAAGCTGAACTGGAGCGTTTAAAAAAAGATTTTCTGCTCATGGAGCAGCGCTGCCAGGATGAAAAGAAATGCCTTTCAAACGTCATTTATGCCTTGGGCAGGGTCGTCGCATTGCATGACGAACTCATTGAAGAATTTGATATCCTTAAAAGGCAGATTGATCCGGACGGGGAATTGCCTCTGGTTCAGATTGAAAATCAGGTGGAAACACTTAAAAACAAGATTTTTACACAGGAAACTAAACAAGTCTTTGATGACCGGAACAGGCTGGATGAATTAAGCGACAGCCTGCTGAAGTCATGCAGAATTATTAAAAGAATCATGGTTGCCCTTGTGGATGATTTTTATCCGACAACCGGTGAGTTGAAAGCCAAAGCCGATTCCATTGATATCAAGTGCCAAGAAGAGACGGCTCAAATGGATTTGGAAGGGCCGACCACCGCATTTTTAACGTATATCCGGGGGCTTAAAAATAAGATTTCGGAAGACTTCAGATCCATCAACAACACGTTTCTTACACTACTGGGCCACGTCAAGGAACTGGAAAAAACATTGACAACCGAACATGGCCAGGATGTCAGGCTCAAAGAAATTGAGCAGTTCGAGACGAATGTTAACTCTCAGGTCGGTTCCATCGCAGATTCTTTCAATATTCATACCACCATCGATGAAATAAAGAGTGCAGTTGTTGAAAAGCTGACAAAAATAAAACAGCTGGTCGCCCAGAGAAAAAAAGAAGAGGTGGAAAAAGCTCGAAAAACTCAGGAAAGTATCAATAAACTCAAACAACGGATCAAAAAAACAGAAAAAGATGCCCGT
>JAFDCA010000681.1 GCA_019313025.1 Deltaproteobacteria bacterium | reverse complement strand
TTGGCGGATTCGAGCAGGTTGTTTATCTAAGGACCGATCCGTTTTTTAAAGGGGTGAAATCGGTTGATCCAAACGCAAAACTGGTTGCTATACAAAATGGCTATGGCTCTACGATTAAGTCCATGGAAGTAATGCTTGATATTCTTCAAGCAAACCATCAAATAAATATCATCTTCGGTGGAAACGATGACATGGCACTGGGTGCTTTAGCCGCCTGTGAGCAGCTTGGCCGCGGAAAAATGGATAATGGTAAACCGTTAACTGAAATTATCGCCGGCGTGGACGGTGGTGAAAACGCCATGGTTAAGATTTTTAATCCCAATAGTTCATTTAAACTTACCCATGGACAGGTTCGGGACAACGCCCGAGCTGAAGTAGATACATTAATGGCTATGATCAATGGCAAAATCGCCATGGACAAATGGATGGAAATCCAGACGCTGAGTCCTGAATTTGATTATTGGAATTCGTCTATCGAAGCAGCCCAAATATTTCTAGAAGAAAACTTCAGCTTTACAAAAGACCTAAAAGCCTTGGTAGAAAAACAAAAATAACATGCGTTTGCAAAACCAAATCTGCTGTTCTAGCTGGTAAAAAGGAAAGGCGATGGATCGTCTTTCCTTTTTACAAATAAGGTAACCAACCCCATTTGGTATTCATTTGCCCAGCCCGAATTTCAAAATTACAAATATAAAGTGAATGCATTTAAGGCAAAACAAGAAGGTTCGACGTGAATAAAACAACCTATTTTTTCCAGACAGAAACACAAAAAGTAGTGCTTGTTGGAATCATAGTGACGATAATGATCGTGTTGTCATTTACTTCCCCCCATTTTTTGACTTTAAGGAATTTTACAAATGTTTTTTTGAAAGTCGCAGTCATCGTTATCATCGCTTCCGCCGCTAATCTATTAATGATCACCGGCAATTTCGATCTATCCGTTGGAAGCGTACTGGCATTTTCAGGGATTCTGCATGCCTACTTGTGTAAACACGGCCTTCCCATTCAACTGTCGATGGCAATCACTTGTCTGGCTGCCATCGGATGGGGTGGTATTAACGCTTTGACGGTGAGCGTGATCGGGATTAATCCGGTAATCGCGACGGTCGGGACCCTATTTATAGCACGGGGGCTCGCCTTTTTAATCGCCCGATGGGACGGCGGCGCAAACATCATGCTCGGTTTACCCATGGAATTTGTGGATTTTGGGCGTGATTTAATATTTGGGAAAATACCTCTGGCAATAGTCATGATGGTACTGGCTTTAGCCATATTTATTTTTATTGAGAAGAAAACCGTTATCGGCCGATATAGCTTTGCCATTGGAGCGAATCAGAAGGCCGCAAAACTTTCGGGAATCAACGTGGTTGGCATTGTTTCGCTACTCTACGTGATTGTGGCCCTGTTTGCCGGGCTGAGCGGTATTCTACAGGCGTCTCGGGTGGGGTTGGCGGCTCCCAACGTCGCCAAAGGAATGGAATTCGACGTCATCGTAGCCATTATTTTGGGTGGAACCAGTATGATGGGAGGCAAAGGTTCCACCATCGGAATGTTTCTGGGAGCTCTCGTTGTCGGTTTTGCGGCTAACGGTCTAATATTATTAGGCATCCCTTTCTTTTATCAAAGTATTGCCTATGGACTGATTCTGATTGTTTCTTTAGTTCTGAATCAGAGGATCGGTATTAAAGGAGGGGATTCGTGACGGCGCATCAAGAAAATGCAATTGAAATCAGAAACGTTTGCAAAGAGTTTCCAGGCGTTAGAGCACTTAAAGATGTCAGTTTCGACATCCTAAAAAATACAGTGCATTGCATCGTCGGCGAAAATGGTGCCGGGAAATCCACCTTGATAAAAATTTTAACCGGTGCTTACGAAAAATCGAGCGGTGAGATCACCTTGAACGGCAAGCCCTTTTCTCCGCTGAAAGTTCGAGACGCAATGGCCGGTGGAATCAGTGTTCTTTACCAAGAACTAAATGTGGTGGATGAATTGACCGTTGAAGGCAACTTAACCTTGGGAAAAGAAAAGCACCGATTCTGGTTTCCTGCAAAAGCCGATGATTTGAAAATAGCTGAAGATATTTTGAAGTCATTTGATGCCTCGATTAACTTAAAAACCTTGGTTGGCAGCCTCAGTGTCGCTCAAAAGCAGGTGATTGAGATTACCAAGGCGCTTTGTGCGGAATGCTCAGTGCTGATAATGGACGAACCCACAGCCGCACTCAGTTTAGGAGAAACCGGCAAACTGTTTAAAATTATTGAGCAGTTAAAGAAGAATGGGGTAACGATCATTTACATTACTCATAAATTAAGTGAAATCTTTGAAATTGGTGATTTTGTAAGCGTTTTTAAGGATGGTGAGATGGTGGCTACCCAACCGATTGAAGGAATGACAGGCACGGATCTGGTAAAAATGATGCTCGGAAAGGTCGTGGCTGAAAGTTATATACCCTCCAAAGGGGACCGATCCGAGAAAATCTTGGAAGTAAAGAACATCAGAACCCGAAAATTGCGGAATATTAGCTTCGAATTGTACAAGGGCGAAATTCTTGGATTTTATGGTTTGGTTGGAGCCGGAAAAACAGAAGTATCTGAGATTCTTTACGGGCATGAGTATGAAGGTGAAGTGCGCATTAACCGAAAATTAGCCAATTTCAAAGGTGTCAGAGGCGCTGTAAGATCCGGTCTGGCCTTGGTCCCGGAAGAACGAAGAGAAGAGGGAATCTTCGGGCTGCTTGGTATTCGAGAGAATATTCCCTTGATGAAGTTAACAAACATCATAAAACACGGATTGGTTAATCGCCAAAAAGATAACCAACTGGCGGATCGGTATATAAAAATGTTTTCTATCGCCGCTCGCGACCGCAACCATCGTCTCGCTCTACTCAGTGGTGGTAACCAACAGAAAGTCGTTATTTCCAAATGTCTGAACAGAGAAAGCGATATTATTTTGATGGATGAGCCCACGCGGGGTGTCGATGTGGGTGCAAAAGTTGAAATCCATAATATTATCAGAGAATTGGCGAACCGGGGAAAGAGCATCATCGTTTTTTCCTCCGAACTTCAAGAGATCGTAAACCTTTGCGACCGCATCGTTCTGATGTATGATGGAGCGGTTAGGGAAACGCTTCACAATGGTGACGATATCAGTATGGACCATATCATGGAAGTGGTTGCTGGAAAGGGGGTGTAACGATTATTAAACAAAGAGATCGATTCGGTTTTTTCAAGAATCAAAACGTTGTTCTTCTTTTGATTCTTGTTGTTTTAAATATTTTCTTTGCGGTGATGTCGGAACACTTCCTTCAGTTGAATAATTATTTAAATATGCTGAAACAATCATCAGCGCTGTTAATCACTGCTTCAGCGGCCACTATTTTGATGATGACTGCCAATTTTGATCTATCAACCGGAAGTAACCTGGCGTTTAGCGGCGTTTTATACGCTCAACTGGCCGCAAGCGGTCTTCCTTTAACTTTGGCGGCGGCAATAACTTTGGCGGCCGGAACATGTTTTGGCATTGTCAATGGGATATTGGTGACACGATATGACATCTCACCGTTCATCGCAACGCTGGGTATGTTGTTTGTTGGAAAAGGATTGGCACTAGTGGTGTGTAACGGACAATCCGTTCGATCCAATCTTCCCGACCATTTTAATGCGATGATGTCGGAATCCTTCTTAGGGCTTCCTGTACCCATTATTATGGCTGTCGTTGGTGTGGCGATTTTCTGGATATTGGCAAACAAGTCACTTTTGGGCAAATACGCCATGGTGATCGGCAGTAATAAAAACGCCGCGTTTTTTTCGGGAATTAATGTCAACGCCATCTGCCTTTGGCTTTTTATTATTGTGGCCGCGCTGGCCGCTCTGGCCGGAATTATGACCGCATCCCGCATTGGAGCGGGTGATCCTCGCATAAATGAGTTCTTTTTTATGGATGTCATTGTGGCAATTATGTTGGGAGGTACCTCCCTGACAGGTGGTAAAGGCACCATTTCCGGAACCTTGATCGCGGCCTTGATTGTGATCGTTATCGGTAACGGACTCAGTATGTTAAACGTACTGATTTTCTGGCAATCTGTCATAAAAGGCATCATTCTGATCGTCGCGGTAACCTTCAACGAGAAGATCTTTAGACGAAATGGAAGAAATATCAATACCTTGGGTTCTTTGAGCACGTTGGTTCCTTTGGGATAAATGGGGTTAAGAATAAAGGCTTGGGAGAGCAGCTTAACAAATAATTTATGAGAATGGGATTTATTTCGCCGTTTGAAACTCAATAATCCCCTTATTTTTAGGGACGTATTTTTAGGGACGTCCATTGGAATATTGGTTTACAAAGAAATAAAATCATGATACCCGGATGATATGCCACGCAAAGATGTTATCCACGTTGTGCACGAACGTTATTGATTTAATACTTTCCCCCTTGCTCAACTTCGCCAATCGCTTCATCGATGATATCGATAGCACGGTCCATTTCGTCCCGGGTGATGACCAGAGCCGGTCTCAGGGTCAGAATATTGCCTTCGATGGTTTTAGCGGAAAGACCTTTTTCCAGGCACTTAAACATGATGATTTCTGCTTCATCTACCGCCCTTGCCTTTGTTTTACGGTCTGCGACCAGATCAATGCCGATGTGCAGTCCCAAGCCGGCAACCTGACCCATGAGGCGGTGTTTTTCTCTCAAATTATTTAATCGTTTAAGAGCATACGCCCCCAGTTTAGCAGCATGATCCGATAAATTATAGTCTTCGATGTACGCAATCTCGGCCAATGCGGCTGCTGAACACAAGGCATTTTTCTCGTGGGTGTAATGGCCAACAGACCGGTGGTGGCAAACATTAAATGTCTCATGGGTGACGATCCCGGCAAAGGGCATCAGCCCGCCCCCGAATGATTTGCCCAGCACCAGGATATCCGGTGTTACAAAATGCTCGCAGGCAAACATCTTGCCGGTGCGGCCAAAGCCCTCGATGATCTCATCGAAGATCAGCAAGGCGCCGTATTGCTCGCACAGTTGTTTCACGCCTTTCCAGTATTCTCTGGTAGGAATGACAGGCGTGGCTGAAATCGGCTCACCGATGACGGCGGCCATTTCAGGTTCCCTTTTTAAAACCAGTTCAATCTGGCGCAAGCATTCCGCATCCACGTCTTCCTGCCGCGAAAATCCCCAGGGGTTGCGGTAATAATTGGGAAATTCAACCCGAAATGCGCCCGGTACCATGGGCCCGAATCCGCCGCTGAAATGTTCTTCCCCCCCCACGCTGGCCGCCCCGAACCCGGCTCCGTGAAAGGAATCCCAGAAAGAAATGGTCTTAAACCGGCCGGTTACCTGTTTGGCAAGCATTATGGCCATCTCGATGGCTTCAGAACCGCCCGGGCAAAAGAGAGATCGGCACAGTCCGGCGGGGGTAATCTCCGCCAATTTTTTCGCCAGTTTGACGGCGGCAAGGTTCGTATATCGACGGGGGCAAAAGGTCATGCCGTCATCCAGCTGTTTCTTGACGGCCTCAATGACGGCCGGGTTGTTGAACCCGGCGTTATGAACACCGTTGCCGTGCATATCGATATATTTTTTGCCGTCTATATCCTCGATGTATATCCCCCGGGCCCGGGAAAGCACGTTTAATACGGGTGTGGAAAGACTTTGATGCAAAAAATATTTGGCATCTTCATCAAACCATTTTTTGGCATCATCGGATAGGTGGCGTTCCCAATATTTTCTGCGGGCTTCGGTTGTATTGACATCACCCTGCTCTCTTTCAAATCTTTTGTCTTTTTTCATTGAGTGTCTCCTACACAGGAACGCTAACA
>JAFDCA010000680.1 GCA_019313025.1 Deltaproteobacteria bacterium | reverse complement strand
AGACATAAACACTGTCTTTGACAAATCCGATTTTTATAAGGTAGTCTTAATATATCGCAAGTTTGAGGACCAAAAGACAGACCACAATATATCTGATCCACCTTATGTTTTCCGAATGAGACGTCAATTTTTACATTGGAATACCATTTGTTAACGTTAATTTCCTGTGAATAAAGTGGTGGTTTGTCGATAAAAATTCTTGCGAATATTGGTACGAAATTATAATTCCTTCTTCTATGAGTACAACTTTTTTTTCATTACTTAGAAAATCATCATTCCGTGTTTTTGGAAAATTTCGGGTTCACCAAGCACGGTTGCAGTTCCCTTGGACCCTTTTCGTCTGTTTCATGATCCTTCAAGGCTGCGCGACATTCAAACCCGGTCCCATTGAAGAGACAATCTTTCGGAATAGAGGCCTGAGCAAGACCGACGGCGTGGTCAAGGTCACGGCAACCATACTCAGCCGGGAAGAAACCCGGGAGATCTTTGGTCTTGATCTTTACAAAGAGAGCATCCAGCCTATATGGTTGGAAATAGAGAACAACGATAATACACGTATCTGGGTCCCGCCATTCGGTGTCGATCCTGACTATTTTGCACCTTTCGAAGTGGCCTACATGCACCACTTCTTCTTTTCGAAACGAACCAATGCAAAGATGGACCGTTACTTTCATGAAAAGACTATGGCAAGCTACGTTCCACCTGGCAATATAAGGTCGGGTTTTATTTTTACCAACCTGGACTTAGGGATCAAAGGCTTTAACGTGGATCTGATAGGAGAAGACCATAGAGTTAGGACATTTACGTTCTTTATCCCCGTACCAGAATTCAAGGTGAGTCATCAGGACGTGGATTGGGCAACACTCTATTCAAAAGACGAAGTTGTTTCGTATGATGATATTAAAAGCTTTCGAACGGCGCTTGAAAAACTACCATGCTGTTCAACGAATGAGGCATCAAACAAAGAAGGAGATCCGCTCAATCTGGTCATTATCGGAAGCGGAAAGGCATTACATCAGGCATTGATTAGAAGCGGTTGGGACGAGACAAAGTCCCTGAGTATAGAATCCTTTCCAAAGACGGCAATCACCGCCGCCTTTTTTAAACGAGACCGGTATGCAGCCCTGATACCATTTTATCTATACGGTCGACCACAGGATGCAGCCTTCAGCAAAACACGACAGAAAGCAAATGAACAGATCCTCCTGCGGCTGTGGCTTTCACCCATTCGCTTTGAAGATTTACCTGTATGGGTGGGACAGATTTGCCGAACCATAAAAGTTCGATTTTTACCAGATAACTATCAGATCGAGCCGCTCGTGGATGAAGCGAGAACTTACATACTTCAAGATATCTGGTACGCCCAGGGACTGATAAAATTCGGTTATGTAAAAGGGGTCGGTGCTGCGTCCATTACTCAACCCCGCCAGACCTTCAATAACCATCCTTACTTTACCGATGGTTACCGACTTGTTCTCTGGGTCTCAAACAGACCCGTTCCTTTTTCAGACGTCGAAAATTTGAACTGGGAGCGGCCGATAAGGGTAACAAAAGACAAATAGACCATGGATGCTCAATCAAGAAAAAATCATACACACATCATCTCACGCGTGCCATTGCTTATCAGAGTGGGCATCTTCGTTTTAATCCTTTCTGGATGTGCGTCATACAAACCATATGCCATAGACGACGTTCCCTTCCGGGAACGGTCCCAGACAAAATATCAAGGTAATGTCAGGGTCACGGCTGCAGTTCCCAGTGCCAAAGAGAGCCGTAAGATATTCGGTGTCCACATATACAGAAGAGGAGTTCAGCCCATCTGGCTGGAAATAGAAAACAACGATAAAGAACCGGTTTGGTTTTTACCTATGGGACTTGACCCGGATTATTTCAGTCCCATAGAAGCCGCCTTTAAGAATCATTTTAACTACTTGACACCAATTAACGAACAAATAAATCAACAATTTTATCAGAAGAGACAAGTAATATACATTGCACCGGACAGCAAGAGGGAGGGTTTTGTCTTTACCCCAGTGGATGAAGGTACCAAGGAGTTCAGCGTTCATCTGGTGGGAGAAGATCACCAGATTAGGACATTTACTTTTTTTATCAACGTACCGGGTCTTCGTGTGGATCATCAGAATGTGGACTTTCAGGCACTCTACTCGGAAGATGAGATCGTTTCACTGGATGAAGAAGGATTACGAAAAACCCTGGAGGGTTTTGACTGCTGCACGACAAACAAAGATGGAAATGCGAATGGGGACCCGCTGAACATCGTTGTCATCGGATATGGAGAAGACATACTTCATACACTAATTCGCGTGGGTTGGGATGAGACTGAAACCATATATGCCGCCTCCGCCCTGAAGACAACAGCGTCTTTCCTTTTTGGCGGTCGGTACCGGTACTCACCGGTCAGCGGACTTTATGTGTTCGGTCGGAGACAGGACGCTGCTTTCCAACGGACCCGGAAATCGATTCATGAACGTAACCATCTGCGACTGTGGCTTTCACCCTGGCGATTTGAAGATAAGCCCGTTTGGTTGGGACAGATCAGTCGAGACATCGGTGTTAGGTTCACATGGAAAACCATCACGACCCACAAAATCGATCCCGACGTGGACGAAACCAGGGATTTTCTCATTCAGGACCTGTTGTACGCCCAAGGACTTGAAAAAATCGCCTTTGTGAAAGGGATTGGTCCTGCCCCCATTTCAGATCCCCGGAAGAACCTCACCGGGGATCCTTATTTTACCGACGGACTTCGGGTCGTGCTTTGGATATCCAGTAAACTCACAAACTTTGAACGAGTAGAGCTGATGAATTGGGAGATTCCACCTGAGCGTTGAACAGAAAAACGCCGGCCATTGGATCAAATAAAAGCCCCTGAACATGTCTACATATTTCTCGTTTGTCTGAAACTTCAAGATATTGTGGCAGTTGTATTTGAAATGAAACTTATGCTATCCCAACATGCGCGGATCTGAGATAGCTGCAATTTTGTGCTAATATCAAGCATCTGAATTTTCTGAGATATCGTATTACCATATCACAATTCAGGCACGAGTTTTATTTTTTATATAAACACTGTCTTTGACAAATCCGATTTTTATAAGGTAATCTCAATAAATCTGTATATTAAGAGAGTTTTCCCGAAAGTAACGTAATTATCAAATTCCAAGGGCCACTTACCCTAAATATTAATGATTAGCTATACCATTTAATCAATATGGAGGCTGTATGATTAAAGTTAGAATTTTATTGAGTGCATTGGTAGGATCGCTACTGCTGTTTAGCTCGCATTTAACAATAGTACATGCTTGTACTGGTATCAGATTGTCAGTTAAAGATGGATCAGCAGTGTATGGACGAACTATGGAGTGGGGAACTTTCGACCTTAACTCCAGAGTTGCGATTATTCCCCATGGATATGAATTTACCGGTCTCACCCCTGATGGTCACAACGGCAAGAAGTGGAAATCGAAATATGGCGTTATCGGTCTCGATATGCTGGGAAAAGACCTGCTTGCTGATGGTATGAATGAAAAAGGGCTGGCAACGGGGCTCTTTTATCACCCTGGGTATGCCACCTACATGGAGTATGATAAAGCCCAATCAAACAATACTATTACCGCTGTTGATATTGTTTCCTACATCCTTTCGCAGTTTGCCACTATAGATGAGGTTAAGAGGGGGATGGAAAGCGTGAAAGTTGTACCAGTAGTGGAGAAGGCAATAGGGATTCCGGTACAGGGGCATTGGATGGTGACAGAGCCTTCCGGAAAGTCGATAGTCATTGAATATTCGAACAAAGAACTGCAAATATTTGAAAATACCTTGGGCGTTATCACAAATGCTCCAACGTATGACTGGCATATGACTAATCTGCGTAACTATATAAATCTTTCGGCAGTAGCACTTCCTACAATAAAAATCGAAAATCTCGATTTTTCTCCTCTCGGAGGTGGAAGTGGTATGATTGGTCTTCCGGGCGATTTCACGCCCCCATCTCGTTTTGTTCGTGCCGTAGCCTGGTCCCAGACTGCCCGGCCATTGGAGGATTCGGACGAGGCGATTTATGAACTTTTCCGAATTCTTGACAATTTCAATATACCCCTTGGGGCTGCTGAAGGTTCGGATAGTGAGAAGACAAAACTGAAAGGGATGCGAAGTTCTACAATCTGGACTACCGGATGGGATCTTACGCAAAAGGTGCTTTATTTCCATACTCAGCACAACCGTCGCGTGCGGCAAGTTACGCTAAATAAAATTGATTTTTCCAAAAAAGAAATTACTCACATTCAACTCGATGATAAAAAGGAGCAAGACATTAAGGACATTACACTAAACGCAAGATAGAACGTTGCTGTCTTTTAATTTCTCCAAAATAACGCAGAATTGTGATACCTGCAAGTGCGCCACGAGCGCACTTTTAATATAAAGTGTGCGTAACTGCACAAAAAGATGAGGGAGGGCCCCTCGGAGTCGGCTTACAGGAGCAGGCTTCAAACCGCCTCAAGCTGCAAAGGTAAAGAGCCTTTGT
>JAFDCA010000679.1 GCA_019313025.1 Deltaproteobacteria bacterium | reverse complement strand
GGCAAGAACACCCAGCCCACCGGCAAAAATGGGAATATTTTCATTGACACCGAATTCCATTGAAAAATAGACCACCGGTCCCATGTTCTCGTAAAGAGAAGTAGGCGGTTCTACATTTTCGACAACCCGTTTTCTGTAACGATCCTTGACCCGATGCAAATGCGCCAAAAAGCTGTCGTCTTTGGCAAGTTCCTCCAAACGCGCCTGGCTGACATGGGACAACAGATAAATCGGATTCCCTCTGGATTCTATCCAAACTTGCGGTTCGACACGCCGAAACAGTGTTATTGCATCTTGTTTCCAGCACCACCAGAGATCTCGAGACAATACTTCCAAAAAGTTTAGCGGCTTTGGTATAGAAGGATAAATTTGATACGTGAGAATGCGTTTCAAGAATGTTTTCCTTTGTTCCGGCAATCGCTGAATGATGAATGTTTGGCGATTGCCGGTAATTTTTTGAAAGTTTGAAAATAAGATTCACAAAAAACCGGAAAAAGTGAGATTGAGACAGAGATGATCACATCATCTTTGCATATCTTCACGTACACTCAACAATGGAACCGGGCAGTGACGGAACATTTTTTCCGCCGTTGTTCCGAAAAGAATGCCAGCAAGATTGCTCCGGCCTTTTCGACCCATCACCACCAGATCAACCCCTCCATCCTTAGCAGCCTGTGTTAGCTCACGAAATGGAACCCCAGTCTTGATCTTTATTTCGACAGGAAGATGTTTGGCAGATATCTCTTGGATCACTTCATTAATGCTTTTTAACCGATCTTCTTTCATATCCTTTATAAATTGATCTGCTGAAAAACCTGCACCTTCTATTTCCGCCCTCCGCAATGCATCGACTTCTCTTTGGTTGATGACATTGAGAATCATCAGATCACTTTTTAATTCATCAGCCAATTCAGCAGCAAATTTCAAAGCTTCTTTCGAGTAGTCAGAAAAGTCATATGCCACCATGATTTTTCGAATTCTTTTCATTTTTTCATTCCTTCTGTTCTTTCAATTCAGTTCGACCTTTATCGAACAGCGCAAATTATGACGCTGTCAGACCCGAAGCAAAAAGAACGCCTGCATTAAGATTAGAGCAAGCGGATATAACTGTTGTAAGAACCGAAACAGTTGGGGCATCTTTGGTTGTTCCGCGGATCTTCTGTCCACTGGCCATCCACCAAAAACTTGTATTCATGTTCACCGGGAGTCAGCATCACTCGTTTATTCCACGTTCCACTTTCATCTTTTTGCATGGGATGCTTCCCCGGACTCCAGTTGTTGAAATCTCCGACCAAAAAAACCTCCTTGGCTTCATTCGCTTCCAATGAAAATGTCCATCTTTTCTGTTTAATTTTTTCTTTTGAGTTCACTCTAGCCATGTCACACCTCCATATACATATTCGGTTTTTTTTTATCTGATCGAACCACTCTTCCGGTGAGCATATGATCTACTATTAAAGAAACCCAACGCTCTTCACCCGGCTTTATTGCGTCATTCACTGCTTCGATCAACTGATACAGTGTGGTTTTAATGAAGGCAGATTCTGAAAATAACACCTTTGATAAGTAACGGATTTTTATTGGTCGCTCCATGTTGTTTTTTCCTCTTCTCTATCTCCAGATCAAAATGTTAAATAAAACTACGCAAATGGCATGCCAACCAATATTTTTAATTAACTCGAGATAACAATTTGATAACTATCTATATTTTCTAACACCTCTTAAAATCCTCAAAATGGAAAAAAGAAATGCGTGTCAGATTTTTTTACAGGATGTAAAATAGATCAAACGTATGGGAATTTAATAGAGGCTCGAAATTCTCTGGATATCAACTGATTTGTTTCTTTTGATTTTCATACCATCTCGCAAACAGTTTATCAAAATACTTCTCATCCTCTATCATCTCTTTGGCAACTTTATATGTCCCTCTAACACCCATGTAATTTAATGCGGATGCACGGGAAAGAAATTTTTTCAAGGTTTCGGATATCTGGATATTGGTCTGTCGGGCATAATCCTCAAAATAATTCTGAACATCTTCGTCCAGGATGAGTTCAATCCCATATTCTTTTTTGAAATTATCAACAAAATCGACAAATGGAGATTTTTCCATCATTTTTAATAGATAATCTTTGGGTTTTTCACACAGCTCCCGATTCACTTTTAGCGTTGAAAAATTGGAGCCCGGGAGTTCAAATTGAAAATCCGTCAAGATATTTTCCCACACGCTGACAAGGGCACGGGCGCCGGTCTTTCGATTTTCCGAGATTTCAGCCACATACTCAATGGCATTCGACGTAAACTCCAGCTCGATATTGAACAGATTAAATTCCATTTTGTATTGATTAAGGATCGAGTCTTTGGTGTCCTCCATGATGCGAATCAAATCATTTTTGGATAACAGGTTGACAAACGTTCTTATGGGGGATCTGCCGACCAATTCGGGGAGAAGTCCGAAATCAATAAAATCATCCGCTTCTGCCGCTTTGTAGTAATTTTTCAATTGACCTTTTTCGTCTTTTTTCTCGTCAGAGGCGAATCCTTTGATCTCGACACTTCCATCTTCCCGTACTCGGCCTTTATGCTGCAAACGTTTTTTTACTATGGTCTCCAGATTGTCACCCGGCCTTTCAAAAGAGCCTCCCAATATAAACAAGATGTTCTCCGTGCTGATCATGCTGTCCTGTTTGCCGGCTCTTTCTCCTTTTTGTCGATCGATGACCTCTTGAATTTGTGAAGCAGCGGAATATGGATTATGGATGGGAACGAGTTTTCTCTCAATAAGTTTTAAAACCGATCTCTGAAATCCTTCTCTGGAAATATCATGTCCGGCCAACGAACCGTCTTTTGCTTTCTTATCAATTTCATCAATACAGATCAGGCCGCCAT
>JAFDCA010000678.1 GCA_019313025.1 Deltaproteobacteria bacterium | reverse complement strand
TATCCGCCAGGGTCAAGGATTTTGTCCGAGAAAAAGCTTGCGGAAAGATATGGCATCGGAAGGCCCACGGTTAGACAGGCGACGGATCTACTGGTGAGAAAACGAATCCTAATGCGAAAAAGGGGTTCAGGAACCTTTGTCTGCGAGTCTCAAAAAGAGGTCGATCTCTTTTCATTGGCTGGAACAACCTCGGCTTTCAATAAAAAAGGAATAGAAGTTTCAACACAAATTCTTCAAAATATTCGGCTGGAACACATCGTATATGATCCGGAAAATCCTTTTGCAAACAAAAATGCCTATTTTTATTCAAGGCTTAGCCGAGTTGAACAAGTGCCGGTTCTTATCGAAGACATCTATCTCCATGATATATTGTTTAAAGAGATAGATAAGATTGACCTGTTTAACCGATCTCTTTCACAGGTTGTCGATGAACACTATTACATGAAACCCTGCAACGGGAGGCAGAACTTTAGAATTGCTTATATAACCGGCGAAAAAGCGAAAATATTAGAGGTTGCGCCGGACACCCCTATTCTTTTGGTAAAACGATTTTTGAATTTTGATCAAACAAAAAACGCTATTTATTCAGAACTTTATTGCCGGACAGATCAATTTGTTTTTTCACAAATTTTGGAAACTCATGAATGATATCGATAGAAGATGGTATGAACAGCTGAATCTTTAATGAACTGGAGATATTGCGATGAAAGACAGAGGATATTATGAAGGTTTCGGGGGGGCTTTTCTTCCTGAAATCCTTATCGCCACTTTTGATGAACTGGTCGAAACATTTCAAGCGGCAAAAAATGATCCTGATTTCTGGCGAGAATATGTCGATATCATGTCCACGTACTCTTGTCGTCCTACGCCGCTGACGTTTGCCGAAAATCTTACGAAACATTTTGGTGGAGCCCGTATTTTTATCAAGCGGGAAGATCTCAACCACACCGGTGCACATAAGGCCAATAACGTTATGGGACAAGGACTATTGGTAAAACGAATGGGAAAAACGCGGGTCATTGCAGAAACCGGTGCAGGTCAACACGGGGTCGCTACCGCCACCATGGCTGCGAGGTTTGGATTCAAATGTACCATCTACATGGGAGAAGTCGATGTCCAACGACAGCGTCCAAACGTATTCTGGATGGAGCGATTGGGTGCAGAAGTTATTACCGTGCG
Source organism: Deltaproteobacteria bacterium (assembly GCA_019313025.1). Next base: position 2,337 of record JAFDCA010000678.1, on the reverse strand, counting down.
GGAGGGGACCCGGATTTTAAAAGATGCCATTAATGAATCTTTCAGGGACTGGGTGACCAATATGGATACCACCCATTATGTCCTGGGTACGGCATGTGGACCTCATCCATTTCCGGAAATGGTTTCTTTCTTTCAATCAATTATTGGAAAGGAGGCCAGAAAACAGATCATTGAAACAGAAAACCGTCTTCCTTCACGAATATATGCCTGTGTCGGCGGGGGATCCAATGCATTGGGAATTTTTCAATCTTTTCTTGATGATCCAGTTGAGCTCGTCGGTGTCGAGGCGGCAGGCAAAGGATTGGAAACCGGACAACACGCGTCCCGACTTTGTTCCAAAGATGCCAGCGTTGGAGTTGCCCAAGGATATAAAACGTACTTCTTGCAAGATCATGACGGCCAAATGAAAGAGACTCACAGTGTCGCTGCCGGTCTGGATTATGTCGGTGTTTCACCGATTCTGGCGAGCTTTTCAGAAAAAGGTCGGATCCGATTCGAAGCAGCCTCAGATATGGACGTCATTGACGCGCTCTCGCTCACCATCAAAAAAGAAGGGTTGATTCCCGCACTTGAGTCAGCCCATGCTTTCGCCCAGGCATTTAAGGAAGCTCCTGAAATGTCAGACGAAGATATTGTTCTGATCAACCAATCCGGTAGAGGAGACAAGGATATTTTCACCGTCGCCGATGCTTTTGCAGATCCCGAATGGCAGGAATTTATAAAGAAAAAAGCGGAGGAATATCATGCTTGAAACATATTTGAAGCAAAGGCTCAATGAAAAAAAAATCCTGTTAATGACCCATATTGTTATTGGATATCCTACATTCGAAGATGCTTTCAGAATTGTTGAGGCAATGGTAAACGCCGGTGTTGATTTGATGGAACTGCAGATCCCTTTTTCAGAACCGATTGCTGACGGACCTATCATTTTACACGCCAATCAAAAAGCGCTTGCTGGAGGAGCGACCGTTCAAAAGTGCATGGATTTTGCCCGAAAAGTTGTTGAAGCTTTTAATATTCCGTTTTTATATATGAGTTATTACAACATTCTTTTTAAGTTCGGAATGGATCGGTTTGCCGGTGCGATGCACGACAGTGGAATAGCGGGGGCAATTGTTCCGGATCTCCCTCCTGAGGAAGGAAGGGAATACCTTGATGCCATGGAAAAATATGGTCTTTCACCCATCTTTATATTTTCTCCCACAACACCGGCAAAACGGATGACTTACCTAAACTCTTTTGGAAAAGGGTTTATTTACTGCGTAGCCAGAAAAGGGGTTACCGGTGTGGCGACGGACTTTTCCGAACAACTGAATGAATATCTTATGCGATGCCGAAAAGCCACCGATCTTCCTCTGGCGCTTGGATTTGGTGTAAAAGGGAAGGAGGATGTTGATTTTTTAAAAGGAAAAGCCGACATTGCAGTCATTGGTTCGGAGACCATTCGCCTGGTGGATGCAGCAGGTGCTGCTGCTGCGGGTGAATTTATCAAAAGCCTGAGATAAGCCAACCAATGATATATGAGGGATCGGGAGGGTTTATTTGTTAAATCGGTCCATGGATAATTTTTTTTAAAACGCGTGATCACGCCTTTCGAAGATGCCACTGGCGGTGAGGCGGACAATCCTCGTGGCAAGGAACGCGTAAAGAAAGAACAGAAACAATCTTTAAATAAATCAATAGGTATTACATACAGTTGCAAAAGGCTCTCATGCCATTATGAGTATTTTCTAAAGATCAGTGTTGCATTGGTTCCCCCAAAACCGAATGAATTCGAAAGTACAACATTAACATCAACTGCTTTTGTCTGGCCCATGACATAGTTCAAGCCCTCACATTCCTGGTCAACTTCTTCCAGATTCAAAATCGGCGGTATTTGATTATGATAAATCGATAATATGCTGGAAACAGTTTCGATTCCACCAACGGCCCCCAACGAATGTCCAAGTTGAGATTTGTTGGCTGTAATATACGGTCGTTCTTTCCCAGAACCAAACACCTCTCTTAGAGCGTTTGCTTCATTGATGTCACCTTTTGGGGTTGAGGTGGCATGGGGATTAATCAAATCAACGTCTCCCGGACTAATTTGTGCGTCTTGCAATGCCAGCTTAACACATCGAATAGCACCATCCACGTCAGGATCGGTAATATGGCTGGCATCCCCGGTCATGGCAAAACCGATGAGTTCAGCATATATTTTGGCCCCTCTTGTCTTGGCATGATCCAGATCTTCTAAAATCAGGATGCCCGATCCATCCGCCATGATAAAGCCGTTCCGATTGACATCAAACGGACGAGAAGCAGATTGGGGCGTTTGATAGGATGATGATAGGGCTT
>JAFDCA010000677.1 GCA_019313025.1 Deltaproteobacteria bacterium | reverse complement strand
GAGAACATAATGCACTATTTGTGACTAAATATTAAATGGTGTCCATATTCAAAAAAACCAACCATTCTGTTCCTGGTCCTTCGGGCAAAAACGGACGCTTGAATAGTAGATGCTCTATTTATTCCTCATTTAATTTTTCTTGAAGGTTTTCCCGCAAAATTTCCCCAAAAGTTGACGTCGTGGATCTGGCATTATTGACATACTCGCTCAACAAACTCTGCTCGCTTTCGATTTCCAGTCGCTTGATTGAAAGGCCGATTCGACGTTCCTGGCTGTTGATATTCATAACTTTGGCGGTAATAACATCCCCGATGCTGAATTTGCCGATGGGGGTCTTTATCTTCTCTTTGCTAATTTCAGATACATGCACAAGACCCTCTATTCCTTCTTCGATTTCAACAAATACACCGAAGTCGGTCAGATTGGTCACTGTACCTGTAATCTCCTTGCCAACTTCATACCGTTCAGCAACCGTTTTCCAAGGGTCTTCTTGTAATTGTTTGATCCCCAGCGAAAACCTTTCATTCTCCTTTTCAATATCTAAAACAATGGCCTGAACCACGTCACCTTTTTTATATAACTCCGAGGGATGTTTTATACGCTTTATCCAGGAAATATCGGAAATGTGTACAAGCCCATCAATCCCTTCACCAATACCGATGAAAAGGCCGAAGTCGGTGATATTCTTTATTTTGCCTTCAATAGTCGTTCCCACCGGATACTTTTCGCTAATAACGTCCCAGGGATTGGGAACAACCTGCTTCATGCCCAAAGAAATTCTTCTGCTTTCAGGCTTGATATCCAGCACGACAGTTTCAACCACATCGCCCGCGGAAACAACCTTAGAGGGATGGCGAATTTTTCGGGTCCATGACATTTCAGAAACGTGAATCAGCCCTTCGATACCTTCCTCCAGCTCAACAAATGCACCATAATCTGTTAGACTGACGACCTTTCCATTAACACGGGAACCTATGGGATACCTTTTTGTGGCCGCCAGCCAAGGATCTTCGGTAAGTTGCTTCATTCCCAAGGAGACCCTTTCTCGCTCAATATCAAAGCTTAAAACTTTCACGGTTATTTTGTCACCGACTGAAAAAAGCTCCGATGGATGTTTAACCCGTCCCCATGAAATGTCCGTAATATGAAGAAGACCATCAACTCCGCCAAGGTCGACAAACACCCCATATTCTGTGATATTCTTTACAATGCCATCAACAATCTTTTCATCTTCAATGTTATCCAGCGTTGCAGCCCGCTTGAGATCTCGTTCTTCTTCAAGAATGATTCGTCTAGACAAAACGATATTACTTCGTTTACGATTATACTTAAGAATCTTGAAAGTAAACGTCTTCCCAACCATTTCATCCAGGTTGCGAATGGGACGCAAATCCGCCTGTGAACCGGGCAGAAATGCCTGAACTCCAATGTCTACGGAAAATCCACCCTTGACGCGATTGATAATAACGCCTTCCACAATTTGATCTTCATCGTAAGATTTCTTAATTTCTTCCCATACTTTTACTTTAGCAGCTTTTTCTTTGGAAAGGACGACGCGCTCTTCTTCATCATCCCACCATTCCACCATGACATCAACCAAATCTCCCTCATTGGCAATTAAGTTTCCGTTTTCATCTTGAAATTCTTGAATCCTTATTTGCCCTTCTGATTTGTAACCGATATCAACAAGGACATAATCCTTATCCACGGAAATTATTCTGCCGGTAACAACTTCACCTTCGGCGAATCGCTTAAAGCTTTCCTCGTACATATCCATCATGGCGTCCATGTTTTCGCTTGGCTTGTCTGTTCCTTTAGAACCTTCAATGGTAACAGGACTTTCTTTCGAGTCGCCGATTTTTTCTTCAACTTTTTCCAAAGCACCGTTTCTTTCTTGATCTGCTTTAGATTCTGAAGTTGTCTCCTGAGTATCTGCCGAATCATTCACCGGACCTTGATTCTCATCAGATGGTGTTTCTTCTTCAGATGAATCGGTTTTAAGTATGTCTTGTTCCTTAATACTTTCCGCCTCGAATTGCTTACCGGATGTTTCATTCGTTAAAATTTTGTTTGAATCGTTTGTTTCAAAATTTTCCATTAAATACAATACCCCCTAGACTCATTTTATTTTGTTACACCAGTAAAATATAGCATAAACCCTTTCGCTATCAGACTCCATTCCAAAAAACAATGATTATTTTTAAATAACTAACGTTCGAACCCTTTTATTTAGATGACGCCTTATCTAATGGCATTCAGACAGGTCCGTCTTATTCACGTAAAATTCGCTGATTTTGTTCCCAAGGCGGACTTCTCGTTATATCGATATGATTGGTTTTATATAGTAATTTCAAATAATAAAGAGCATAAAGGCCCGCGCCGCATACTTTGGACGGGAAAACATACAAGGAGGCAGAAATGCCGCCGATGCGAAGTCATTGAAATGACCAGCCACGTAGACGCCAAAGTGAAAATGAAGAGCACGCCCCACAAACACTTACTTGTGTGGTTACAATAAAAACGCCCTAATCCCTGCATGATTTTGAGCCGCTTAAACTTGGAGTGCCGAAAGATATTGATAAGATGGATTTGGAAAGAAATGGGTCGTTTGGAACTTTGGCCGAGTTCTTCAGATATGTTTATTGGATCCATAAAAAAAACTGTATTATTTGT
>JAFDCA010000676.1 GCA_019313025.1 Deltaproteobacteria bacterium | reverse complement strand
GTGGCGGTGGTCGCGGCAAATAATCTAAAAGGATTATTGGTGTGATAAAATATCTAATTTGTGGTCAGTGGGGCTAAGACAAATAGCTGAAGGCATAGGGCCGGGGGAACAACCAGAGGTCGGAGGTCAGTCCGCTACAAAGATCGGCGGATAAAAAGTCAGAGACAAGCGCTACGCTGCTGAAGGTTTTAGGTTAGAGGTTGGAGGAAGAAAAAGGGTTTTTGCCTCAGGCCTATAGCGAAGCGATCCTCAAGCCGCCGATCCGAAGGATTCCAGATTCCTGTGGAAAGGCGCCTGGGGTCAGGGATCATGCATTGTGGATCCAGTATCATGGATCTGGGGGCAAGAATTCGAGTGATCCTCCACAGAACTGGCGGATAAAAATGCTAAAGAATTACTAAGTATAGGGGAAAGCTAGGTCTGATAAAAAGGTGCTGAGAACAAATAAAATAAAAAATAGAGCCATTGAATATTTGCTGTATTTTATAACTTTTAGAGTCGTCAATACCGCTTTGTCATTGGTTTCTTTGGCCAAATCCTGTAAACGATTGACTGCCTGAGGTGCCTCCCAAACAATAGATTCACAGAAGCTTTTTTTCCCATACTTTTGAAATAAGATGGGGACGACGATAAAATGGCAAACGATGTATCCAATGAAGACCGAGATGGCGAACAAGATAAAGAAATAAACCTCAAGGTTTGAGAGAAGTGTATGTGTCATTTCATTCAACTGGACGTTCGCTGATATAAAACACGATCGATGCCTCCAAAACGGTATCTCCTGATTCATCTTTGATTTCGATGGGCATCATGATGTCACCGGGGACCAGTTTGTTTGGATTAAAAGAACAGAAGCCGATTAATTTGCCCTTGGCCTTTTTGGTATAGTGAACGGTCATTTCTTTAGGCAGCCACCGCATATGAGAAGGAATAGACGCTTCAACAGCCAATCCGCCGGTTAACTCACTCAAAGTGCACATGGCTCCGGCATTGATAGTGCCAAGATGATTTCGAATTGAACGCCGGTCTTTGATTTCTACTTTGCAAAAACCGGACCTTAAATCTGTCACCAACGGATGGATGGTTGAAAAAAAGGGTGCCCGAAAAGTAAGTCCCTTGGTAAAAATATAATTCCCCAACGGAAATTTTGATATTTTTTTATATAGGTTCAGAGTTTTATTCATCGCATCCTCTCCCAACCCTTTAACAAAAATCCTCATTTCTGGATGGACACTACCTAATTCTTTAAAATAATTAAACTTAGATAGGGGGCCCTTATTGTGTCAAAAATGTTTTGTTATCTAATAAAAAATTAAGGTAGAGAAGAAACAATTTTTCGATATTCATCTTCTTTGAACGCCCGAAAAGATTCCGTTCGTACGTTTCCAAGGGAACCCAATGCCAATGCGATCTTCGCAACGGTCTCATCATTGGGTGCTTCCGTCACGAGGATGATGTCGTACCGGCCCATAACTAGGTAAAACTCTTTTAACTCGGCGCCCATTCCTTTAAATGCTTGTTTGGCGGCTTCAAGACGCCGGGGACTTTCTTTTACGTTTTCTATGCCTTTCTGCGTATAGTTAACTAAGGTTATATATGTTGGCATGGTCTCACCTCCTCTTTATTCAAGGACCCCCTAAAAGAAAACGACATGCACCATTTAAAATGCTTCTTAATTGGCAACATTATTTAATGGATGCAAAAATTTTGAAATGGTCAATCAAAAAACCATATTGGCTAAAGAGTTGCGAATGTAAAATAAGATCGGTACAATAATAGATGTCCCACAATAGAGACTTCGATGTGGTAGATGGATGATTTCAACAGCGGATCTATAATTTTTAAAATATTAAAAGAAAGGTTAAATGTCAAATGTTATTAAAATTAAACTCGATCTCAACCCTGCGATTTTGTCTCCTTCCTTCCGGGGTCTTGTTTGATCCTATTGGATTCTTTTGTCCCATCCCATAGGCCTTAATTCTTGAGAGGTAAATCCCTTGACTCACAAGATAGTTTTTAACAGAATGCACTCTTAATTCTGACAGCTTCTTATTATGTTCATCATTCCCGTAAGAATCCGTATAACCTTTAATAATAACATCTGCTTGTGGATGTTGAGCAAGCAATCCGACAATTCGCTTGAGTGTTTGAACATTCTCATCTGAAAAATCATATGAATTGTAACTGAAATTGATGGCATATTTATTGGTTGTAATCGACTCATGCTCTGAAATTTTTCGTGAGTGTTGCTTTTTATCCGGATGTTTCTCCTGATTGACGTCTTCAGCGACAGGTAAATTTTTGATGGTGTATTCTTTTTGCGGTTCGGCATATTGATCCGGACCCTGAATCACCGGATATATCTTTTGCGTGGTTGGTGTATGTTGGGGAATGTGGGCGGATGCGATTTTTTCTTGACCATTTGGCCCAGGGTTAAAATAATTTTTGATATGGCCGATGTGTCCGCTCAAATTGCCCGGATAATAAAGAAGCCCCAACACAACTAACACGATTGCTAAAGCGGCCATGTATTTGAATCTCTTTCCCGATAATTTTAAAGCGGGTTTTTCCATGACATCATGAGTTCTTCTTTTTGCGGTTTTAGGGTGTTCATGAAGATACTCAATCCTTTCTTTTTGCAGGTTGGATCTATTTACATATTCTGGCGTTATCGCTGGTTCCTTTTGGGTTGCAGGTATGGCCGCTTGTGTGGTTTTTAAAGTATTTTTGGGGTGATCGTTATTTTCTCTTGTTAGAAACAGCCCATTTGCACATTCTTTGATGATCTCTTCATCGATGGTTTTGACTTCTTTGACATACCCGGTCAACAACGCATGATCACAAATAATGTTTATGAGTCGCGGATACCCGTTTGAAAAAGAAATAATTTCACGTATTGAATGGTCATTGAAAATATTCCCTTTCAAACCTGCGACGCTGAGACGGTGTAGAATATACGCCTTTACTTCAGATTCACTCAAGGGCTCAAGGTGGTAATTGATCGTGATTCTTTGCCTTAACGCCCTGTTTTGTTGATCGGAAATAATATCAATAAATTCATTTTGACCGACAAAAAATATATTTATCAATTTCGTATCCTGCCGTTCAATATTTGAAAGGAGCCGTATCTGCTCAAGAAGGTTTTGATCCAGTTTATGCGCTTCATCAATGACAAGGATGACTTTTTTCTTTTTTGCGTAGCAATCTCTTAAAAAGCGGCTAAAATGAATTAAAAATTCCCCTTTGTTACTGAAATGCTGATTGATATTAAATTCGTTTGCAACGATATTGAAAAAGTCCAGTTCTTCCAGAATCGGGTTGGTGATGTTGGCGACAATCACATCATTGCCCAGTCGCGTTAACAATGCATTGATAAGTGTTGTTTTTCCTGTCCCCACGTCGCCTGTGATAAGGAGAAATCCTTTGTTGTCGATGACACCGTATTCCAAAACGGCAAGGGCTTCCTGATGTTTCTCTCCAAACCAGATAAATTTCGGGTCTGTGCTTATCTGAAAAGGTTTTTCTTTTAAATTATAGTGAGACAGATACATGATATCTCCTTACTTATTTTACCCTAATTAACTTCAACAATTAACTTCAACTCATCGGAATATGGTCCATATTATTTTAGCCATGCAAGATCTGTGCAAAATTGGATGATTATAATTAAACAATGAAGTTCCAATAGGTTAGGGTTCTATAGCTGACGACCTGTGTCAAAGGTTGGAAATTTTTATGCCTTTTGAGAAAAAAACCGATTTATTTTAAGATATGTTAAAAAAGATAGGATTCTAATAGGTTATGTTCGGTCTTTGATGGACAGGCGTTGGAGAAAAAGACCTCTGAAATATCAAACCATGTCCCTATGGTGCCGCATACGGGTTGAAAGTTTGAATTATTTGTTATTATTTCTACAGGTTATAAACATGTGATGATTTGGAGGAAGTGTGTCATTTTTTTGTCGTTCTTGATTGAGGGTTCGGGTGTCTGAGGCAGAGGGCTTATAGCTATTGTCAGAATAACATTCCGTTTCATCCGCCGGATAATTTCGTTTAGATCTGCAAGAACTCGCAAACAAAAGCGCGTAAAAGAAAACATGGCCATGGCTTTTTAGAATATCGTTCAGTAGTTTGATTTTACTTTTTAATTTGAAATACTTCGAAGATGTTCTCTT
>JAFDCA010000675.1 GCA_019313025.1 Deltaproteobacteria bacterium | reverse complement strand
CGCAGGTGAAGCGATTCTCAGAGAGATACATCCTGGCGGGTTTGACCATTATAAGCAGAGCCTCAGGGTTGTTGACTTCCTGGAGCAGGACGGGAAAGGACTGAATCTTACCCATGAAGTAAGGAATGGGATAGTTAAACACTCAAAAGGGAAAGGGCTGATAATTCCTCCCAATAAAGCTGATAGGGCAACAACGCTTGAAGGACAGGTTGTCCGTGTCTCCGACATCATTGCTTACGTGAATCATGACCTTGATGACGCACTGAGGGCCGGGGTTTTAAAAAAATCTGATATCCCCAAAAAAGTTACTGGTACTCTTGGAGATAATCATTCTAAAAGGATAGACACCATGGTAAAGGACTTTATCGCCTGCTCACAAAAAACAGATTTGGAAGAACTCGCCATGAGTAAAAAAATTTCCTCTGCTACGTATATGCTCAGGGATTTTCTTTTTGAACAGGTATACGAAAGCGACAAGATCATAAGTGAGTTCAAAAAGGGCAAGAAGATTCTCCACGATCTCTACAATTATTACCTGGATCACATGGAAGAAGTATTTGTTGCCATCCCAAAGGAAGAAAAGCTCAACAAACACCGGATAGTCTGTGACTTTATTGCTGGAATGACGGACAGCTTTGCACTCATGACCTATGAAAGGCTTTTCCTTCCCCAGCAATGGACAGTGCTCTGATTTAAAGACAAATTTCAAAGCTCAAATATCAAAATGCCCCAATTGCTTATACCTCGCAGGTGGAGGTTTTTAAAAATTGAGGGATTGATGAATTAAGGGATTTTGAAATTTAGATTTTAGATTTTGTCGCCTCAGGCAACTTGTTCTCCTCGGCGAATCCGCTGAGGCGGACCGGGGCTAGGATATAGAGTTTTGACATTTGGATTTTCGATCTATTTTTTGTGTTAAAATTTTCTTATGCCGACAAATCTTCCCCCAGAATATTTTACTGCTGAAAAACAGTTCAAACAGGCATCCACGCCTGCTGAAAAGATCACAGCCCTCGAAGAACTTATTGCTACTGTTCCCAAACACAAGGGAACAGACAAACTCCGGGCTGATTTACGAAGGAAGCTCTCCCAGCTCAAAAAAGATGCTATCAAAAAGAAAAAAGGCGGCAGGGTTGATCTCTATACAGTCCCAAAAGAGGGAGCAGCACAGATAGCCCTTGTAGGGTTTCCAAACTCAGGGAAATCTTCTCTCCTTGCAAGTCTGACAAATGCGACACCGGTGATTGCTGACTATCCTATTTCTACGCTCATGCCCTTGCCCGGCATGATGCCTTTTGAGGATATACAGGTTCAGCTCGTAGATCTTCCACCAATTGGAAACGAGTCCACTGACGGCTGGGTTTCAGGAATCTTACGATATGCAGATGCACTCATCTTTATCGTTGATCTCTCAGACGATCCAGAAATCCAGATAGAACTTCTTATTGACCAGCTGAATCGCTGGAAAATTTATACAAATCCCGATTTAGAAGTTGAAAATCGTGCTGGGGTAATCAAAAAAGCTCTTATTGTTGCCAACAAACAAGACATCCCCGGTACTGGAGATACCTTTCTGCAACTGAAAAAGAAATTTGAACATTCATATCCCAGCATTTCTGTCTCAACTCTGCTAAAAGAGAACATTGAGGAACTCAAAAGGGCTGTCTTTTACCTCTCCGGAATCATTCGTGTGTATTCAAAACCACCTGGGAAAGAACCCGACCTCTCAACGCCGTTTACTATTCCAAAAGGCTCAACCTTAATTGACCTTGCGCGCTCCATTCATAAAGAGTTTTCTCACAATATGAAATTTGCAAGGATATGGGGGTCTGCACGGTTTGACGGTCAGAGGGTAGAAAAGCATCATGTCTTAAAAGATAAAGACATTGTCGAAATCCATATCTGAATGATCATATAAAATCAAGTTGTTAATTCTTTTTAAAACCCTCTCTGAAAGCATTGTATGAATTAACTCCTGCATCAATAAAAATCCCATATATATAAATTGATACAAAAACACTTAATAGAGGAATTTCTAAAACGCTTATAGGTATTTTCCCTTGTGTGAGCCAAAAGATTAAAATTGCAAATATGCTAATAATCCACGAGACATATGAGGGAAGTTTGATAAAACATAATAGTGCCTGAACAATCACACCAATTAGAAAGGGAACAATTCCTAATAAAACAAACGTTGCAAGGGCAAGTCCAAATGTAGTTCCCACACCAACAAAACCATACTTTCCACCTATCGCTAGAATGACAAGGGCAATGAATCCAGCAATAAGGAGCTTTTTAGTTTTTGATTTCATTATGCATACAAATTAACTTGTTTCTTTATTTTTCTGCAATATTTCGTGAAACTATTAACCTATGAATGGAGGTTTATAAGAAATTGAACATATCACATACAATTCGTGAATTTGGGGGGTGTCGGAAAAGTAACGATATGTGGTTTAAATCAAGCATAACGATTTTATGCTTTTGAAGTTCTTTTTTTATAATTTTCTAAATCTTTCCATTAAGTTTACTATCTCATTCTTCACTTCATTCACCTTCGACTCTCTTTCCGTAGCTATCTCATAATAATCATATAGGCTTTTCATTCTCTGCTTGATTTCTTCCTCTACTTCCTTTCGAGCAGTGATGTTACGAATATTGCACTGGATAACTTTTGTGTGGTCAACAGTATAAACATTACTAATAAACTCTACGTCAACTTTATGACCATCTTTTGTTTCAAGAGGCAAATGTTCGTAACGAACATATTCTTCTTTTTGTAATTTTTTGAAAGCCTCTTTAGATGCTTTAATATCTTTGAATGCTCCGATTTCCCAGAGTTCCTTACCTATGAACTCCTCTTTAGAATAGCCCAGCATCTCTACTAAAAAGGGGTTAACATCGGCAATTTTCCCTGTATTTGCATCGAGTATCAATATCCCGTATTTAGCTGTTTCAAAAAGCCTTCGGTAACGAGTTTCTGAAATAATGAGAGCAGCGTTTATCTGCTTGTGTATAGTCTCTCTTTTTTCTAACTCATCAATTCTTTTCAACAGCTTATCCAGTTTATTGACAAGTTCCTTTATTATGTAACTATCTTCCATGTTATCCCCACATATTTAACTTAATTAAAAAATAATAGCTTGTCAATAATTCTTATATGTAACGATATGTGGTTCAATCATTCACTATTCGGTGAATTTATAAACATCACTATAACAGGAAGATATCGTGATGTTTTAAAGTATAGTTTTATTGCTTTTTGTGCTTAGAAATGATGAGAAAAATCTCTTGCATATATTTGT
>JAFDCA010000674.1 GCA_019313025.1 Deltaproteobacteria bacterium | reverse complement strand
GCGCGTTAAAGAGAACATCTTCGAAGTATTTCAAATTAAAACATAAAATCAAACTACTGAACGATATTCTAAAAAGCCATGGACATGTTCTCTTTTACGCGCTTTTGTTTGCGAGTTCTTACAGATCTCAACGAAATTATCCGGCGGATGAAACGGAATGTTATTCTGACAATAGCTATAGAGGATCGCTTCCCTTCAGGTTGGCGGCAAAAACCCTTTTTCTGCCGCCAACTTCGGAGCGTCCGCCTCGTTTTGTATTTCGTATTTTTGACCCATAAAACATATTTTTTGGGAACCTTTTTGCAACCCCCTTGTCTAATCGTACCAGAGAACAAAAATCGAGACGTTTGAAATACCGCCCCCGTTGCCCAAACCCGGCGTCAGGCGGCACATCCGTCTATAAGCGCAAAACATTTTTTTAATGGTCTCAAAAGATAGGAGGTAAAAAAATGATTCCCAAAAATAAGTGTTGTATCATGGTCGTTCTTGCTGTTCTGTTGATGACAACCGGTGTCTCGTTTGCACAGCAAGAAAACAATGCAGACAAAACCTTGTCACCCTATTTTCTGGTCAACAGCCATGACCCGGAATTGGACCGGCTTCCGTTGAAGTCCACACATACTGATGTCTATATTTCAGGGGTTATCGCCGATGTCAACGTTACACAGGTCTACAAAAACGAAGGCATAAAGCCGCTGGAAGCCCTCTATGTGTTTCCGGCATCAACAAGAGCCGCTGTTTACGGAATGAAAATGACCATCGGCGAACGGACCATTAAGGCTAAAATCCGCGAGCGCGAGCAGGCGCGGCAAGAATACAATCAGGCAAAACAGGCCGGAAAAAGCGCGTCGCTTCTGGAACAACACCGGCCAAATGTGTTTCAGATGAATGTGGCCAATATCCTCCCTTCCGATGTCATAAAAGTTGAACTCAAATATACCGAACTTCTAATTCCCACAGACAATGTTTACGAATTCGCCTATCCAACGGTTGTAGGACCACGGTATGTGGATCAGCCGTCCGATGAAACGGGTTCGCCTGAAACGTGGACTTCCAATCCATATCTCCGCCAGGGAGAACCGCCATCGTATACGTTCAACATGGCTGTGCATATCTCGGCAGGTCTTCCCATTAAAGACATTGCTTGTGCGTCACACAAGACCCGGATCGATTACAAGAGCCCCTCATTTGCCACCGTCAATCTGGATCCGACTGAAAAAAATGGCGGCAACCGGGACTTCATTTTAAAATATCGGCTTGCCGGAAATAAAATTCAAACCGGCCTTCTTCTTTTTGAAGGAAAAAATGAAAACTTTTTCCTTTTCATGATGCAACCCCCCAAAAATGTACAAAAAAGCCAGATCCCGCCTCGTGAGTATATTTTCATCGTTGATGTATCCGGATCCATGCACGGCTTTCCTCTAAATATTTCCAAAAAACTGCTCAAAGATCTCCTCAGCCATCTTTGTCCAACAGATCGGTTTAATGTTCTCTTGTTTGCCGGCGGTTCCTACTTGATGGCGGAACAATCCTTACCGGCCACCTCCCAAAACATCACCCGTGCCATAGATATTATTGAACGGCAGCGGGGAGGCGGCGGTACCCGTCTTTTGCCGGCACTTCAAAAAGCACTTTCTCTTTCTAAAACCGAAGGATTCTCTCGAAGTATTGTTATTGCTACCGACGGGTATGTTTCAGTTGAAGAAGAAGTTTTCGACCTGATGCGAAAGAATCTTGGAGATGCCAATATGTTTGCTTTCGGCATCGGTTCCAGTGTCAACCGTCACTTGATCGAAGGTATGGCCAGAATCGGAATGGGAGAGCCTTTTGTCATCACAAACCCTGATCAGGCTCTGATAACGGCAAAAAAATTCCGCAAACTCATCGAATTACCGGTATTAACGGGAATTAAGGTCGATTTCGCCAAATTCAAGGCGTATGACATGGAACCGCCGAATATTCCCGATGTTCTGGCAGATCGCCCTGTTATTGTTTTTGGAAAATGGCGCGGCAGTCCTGAAGGCGTCATTTCTTTGCAGGGCTACACCGGAAAACAACGCTTTTTAAAAACAATCGATGTCTCTAAAACAAAATCCTTGGAGTCAAACTCGGCCCTTCGTTACCTTTGGGCACGGCACCGGATTGCCTTGTTGGCCGACTACAACAGACTCACAAAACAGGACGAACGAATCAAAGAAGTGACAAACTTAGGTCTTACCTACAATCTCTTAACCGCATACACCTCATTTGTTGCTGTGGACACAAAAGTTCGCGTTCAGGATGGACAAGTGGTTACCGTCAAACAGCCCCTCCCCTTGCCCCAGGGTGTTTCCGACGATGCGGTTGGAGGAAACAGGGCTTTTGCCAGAAAAGCCTATTCGTTCCATGGTCTTGCGCCTTCGGTATTGGGAATGAGAAGTCAAGTAGTTGAAGAAGGTATGTCGCAAAAAAAGGAAGGTCGTCTGACCACTGAGTCTGAAATGTATGCTGCTGCCCGTGATAAGAACGTCATCGAACTGGGAGAAATGTCGGTTACCGGAGGTTTGTCTGAAAGTTCCATCCGTGAACTTTTTGAAAAACAGATGCATTCTTTTAATATCTGCAACAAACAGACACTGAAAAAACAATCTCAATTGAAAGAAAAGATAATTTTCAGACTGGTCGTAGATCCCTCGGGTAACGTCACAAACGCCCAGGTTAATAAAAGGGTTGATAAAACCCGAGCATTCGTGAACTGCATGCTTCAACAACTTAAAAAGCTGCGCTTTCCAGCAGCCAAAAAGGGGATAAAAACCGTCATTCAAGTTGAATTTCTTTTAAAATAAACTTCAAATTCGATCGAGCAACAGTCGAAGGAAACCTTTAAAAAAGATAGCCGTCTGCTACAGAAATCGATACAGGCGGCTATCTTGACCGCATATGATCTCACCCGGTCATAATAAAAATGTTTTATCCCAGTACAGGGTTGAATTGATCTCATACCACGACAAGCCGGTCAGCAGAGATTTCTGGGGACAAGGACTCATAATCCCATAGATGCCGAAGATGTCGATGATGTTATGAAGATCACTATTCACCGCTGCCTCTCTGAAAAAAATTTCCATCAGTCCGGTTTCAAAGATATAATTATCCGCATGTTTCATTGTTGCCTGCAATAATTTAATAAAACCACCGATATCTTCCTGAATCACGTTCGCTAAAGTTTTCCTGAGAGCATGATCACAAGAAGGTTTCCCGGTATCACAGATGGTGTTGACAATTGCCTTGACAACAGGGGGGATAAAGTAGCGACTCTCATTTCTAAAATCGAGGATTTTGTCTTCCCATGCAGGGCCGCTTCGGGATTTGACCGGAATCAGGATTCGTTCTTCAAAAGCCAAAAGTATCAAATCCTTTTTTTGACTCTCCACGACCTCGATCTCTTCATAGCGGATCGTTTCTTTATACAGATTCTCCTTCAGAAGCTTTGCCAGTAAAAAGGCATCGCTTTTAG
>JAFDCA010000673.1 GCA_019313025.1 Deltaproteobacteria bacterium | reverse complement strand
TCAAATTAAAACATAAAATCAAACTACTGAACGATATTTTAAAAAGCCATGGACATGTTCTCTTTTACGCGCTTTTGTTTGCGAGTTCTTGCAGATCTCAACGAAATTATCCGGCGGATGAAACGGAATGTTATTCTGACAATAGCTATATCAGGCACAAAAACTATGAAGAAACTCTGAAAATTGCAAAGATCCTGCTTACAGACAAGGAGGATCTGATTCACAAAGCTGTGGGATGGATGCTCCGAAAAATGATGCGGTATGCCATTGAAAAGTTTTCTGAGCCTGAAAAACAAAAGTATTTAAAAGGAAAAATTTGATAAGTGTTTAAAAAGGTCGTGTTGGAGATTTTTTTTTAAAAGATCAAGAAAAATGGTTGATACTATGTTACTTAATCGTTATAAAAAAAGAGAAAAGTAAACGGTTTTCCCCTGCCATAGAAACAAGAAACATTTATAATCTTCAGCGTTAAAGGACTTTATGTACAAAAGGAGGTCGTTATGCCGACATATGAATTCATTTGTGAAAAATGTAAAAAGCCCTTTACCCTGATTATGAAAATTTCAGAGTATGAAAAGAAAAAGTTTCAGTGCCCGAAATGCAAAAGCCGTAAGGTGAAACAGCAGATTACTTCTTTTCAAACGATCACATCCAGTAAAAGTTAATAAAGGAATTCGGCGTTTCAGGTTATCCTGTATCGCAGATTTGTAAACCGTTTTTGTGTCTTATCGTTGTGTACACCCATGGCAAGTGCTTTTCGTGTGCCGATCATAACCACCAAATCACGACCTCTGGTAACGGCGGTATAGATCAGGTTTCGCTGGAGAAGAATATAATGCTGGGTGAGCACAGGAACCACCACAGCCGGATATTCCGAACCCTGCGATTTGTGTATGGAAACAGCATATGCCAGTATCAATTCATCCAGTTCGTAAAACGCATAAGGGACCTCCCGGCCGTCAAACACGATGGTAATTTCATCCGCCTCCTCTTGTATACGGGTAATCCTGCCAATATCACCGTTGAACACTTCCTTGTCATAATTGTTTCGAATTTGCATGACTTTATCGCTTACCCTGAAGTTTCGGTTTCCCCGAGTGATTTCCTGCTGAAAAGGATTAAGGCATTTTTGAAGTTCCGTGTTGAGATTTCCAGCTCCGACAATGCCTTTGTGCATGGGTGTTAACACCTGGATGTCGTTCACCGGATCAAAACCGAAACGGTTTGGGATCCGTTCTTTTGTCAGTTCCAGAATGATTTCCAAGACTTTTTCAGGGTCTTCTTGGTGGATGAAATAAAAATCGTTACCCGGCACATCGTCTTCAAAGGTTGGCAGAATTCCGTTATTGATGTTATGTGCATGGACAATAATCCGGCTTTCTCTGGCCTGACGAAAGATTTCGTTCAGTTCCACTACTGGGATGGCCCCGGATGCAATAATATCATTGAGAACGTTACCTGCCCCGACAGACGGCAATTGGTTGACATCACCCACAAGGATGACGGTTGCAAAGACCGGGACAGCCTTTATTAAATGGTGCATCAGTATGGTGTCGATCATAGACGCTTCATCCAGGATGAGCAAGTCGCAGTTGAGCGGCTTTTTCTCATTTTTTTGAAACCCGCCTTTGGTCAAACTATACTCCAAAAGGCGATGAATGGTTTTTGCCTCATGACCCGTGGTCTCACTCATTCGTTTTGCCGCTCTTCCTGTTGGTGCAGCCAGAAATGTTTTCACCTTGAGCGTGGAAAAGATTTTTAAAATCGCATTGATGATGGTGGTTTTACCGGTGCCCGGTCCACCGGTAATGACCATAATCTTATTTTCAAGGGCACATCGTATGGCGTCGGCCTGATTTTTCGCCAGGCGAATATCCAGTTGTCCCTGAACCCATTCAAGGGCGTTTTCAACATTGACACTGCGAATGGATTTGGGTGTGTTAGACAATACCTTCAGTCGTGTAGCGATGCTGGTCTCACAGAGATGAAACTTCGCCAGATAGACACTTTTGTTGTTTTCTTTAAATTCTTCGATGCTTTCATTTAAATCTTCAAGAATGATCTTTTTATCAATTGCAAGATTGCCGATGGCTTCCGTCACGATATCTCTTTCAACCATCAGTGTCTCACGGCTCTTCTTCAAAAGAGATTCATACGGGAAAAAAACATGGCCCTCATCTGAAAGCTGGTGGAGGACATAGAGAATGCCGGCTTCAACCCTCAGCGGCGAGTCTTTTGGAAACCCGAGTTTTTCGGCAATGCTGTCGGCAATCACAAACCCGATACCGAAAATATCCATTGCCAGGCGATAGGGGTTTTCGGTGACGACGGCGATGGATCGATTCCCGTATTGTTTGAATATTTTTGTTGCATATCCGGAACTGACTCCGTGGGATTGGAGAAACATCATGACATCACGGATCTCTTTTTGTTCGTGCCATGCATCTTGGATCATGGCAATGCGTTTCTTGCCTATACCTTCCACCATGGCCAGTTTTTGGATGTCATTTTCAATAATATCGAGTGTTTTTTCCCCGAATTTTTTGACGATTCGGCCGGCGATGACCGGTCCCAGCCCCTTGATGAGCCCGGAACCCAAATATTTTTTAATTCCAAAAACCGTTGCAGGAACCGTTGTTTTGTACTCCACTACCTTAAACTGTTCACCGAACTTGGGATGATTGACCCATTCGCCTTTCAAGTTCAGAATTTCTCCGGGAGAGGGTGACATAAAATAACCCACAACGGTTATTAGATCCCGCTGGCCGTAAACCTTAACCCTGGCGATGGTATAACCGTTTTCTTCATTGGTGTAAGTAATTCGCTCAATTTGTCCTGAAAGCTCTGTTAACATTATCGTCCTTTTTTACACCCAGTCCGGCAATTTTATATCGGATGTCAAAGTACGGCTGGGGATAAAACATTTGATGTCGATGACCGGAGAGCCGTCGAAGGCATCGATCTTTTCGATAAAAATAGTGGTGTCCTTTATGGACAGTATTTTACAAATGGAGATTGCAATCAGATTGGGTCTTAAAGGTGAATGGGTAGCAAATACGCCACTTAACGGGTTTTTTTTGTTTTTTCGGGGATGCACCTGCAGTGTTTTTCTTTTCTTAAGGGTATCATTTTCATGAAACCAGTAGCAGACGGTAATATGTGAGAAATCATCCAGTCTCAAAAGCGCATCACGGTATTCTTTAAAGATTTCAATGCGAACAGTTTCACTGTCTTTTTTGATAACGCCCACCGGAAAAATATCATATCGGTCTTTCACTTTTATTGTCCTTTTTACAATCAATACAATCAGTTTGTAAGAGAGTTTTCAAGATATATCACCTGTATAATCAGAAAAAAACGAAAAGAAACGTATCAACCATCAATATTTGAGGGTCGGGAGTTTTCATTTGGTCAATTGCTCCATGGATCATGCTTTTTTTGAAGCCTCCCCGCCCTAAAAGGTGGGACTTCCCGGTAAGGATTTCAATTTATTTAATATAGCTCCCCTTGACCCCGTCCTTAAGGACAGGGCTTACGGGGAGCATGCCGGTCAAACCGTGTAAACTCGTGGTTAAAGGATCGTAAAGAAAGAACAGAGTTCAATATAAAACAATGGGTTCGAATTAGAACAGATGCTTTCGTGATGTTGAAATGTTTTGATTTGCGTCTGTTCTTTCTAACGATCCCTAAACCCCTCAAACAGTACACGCTTTTCAAATAAGATGATCCATTTCGCACACACACATTTTTATTTACAACAAAACTCCGATTCCTTAGATATTTTCCAATTATTTTTGCAATCAATGTGGGTTGCAAATATTGGTGATTGATCTTATAATTTGGTTTAACATATAGTTTAAACAATTATTCATAATTGATCAAAAAGAAACCAACAACCTGTAAACCTCTTTAGCGAAGCCATGGAAAAGGACTATTCAATGAAATTTTTTATTGCGGAACAAAACATTGGAGACGATGCCACGAAAGAACAGGCCGAAAAATTGATCGAGATGCTCAAAGCCAGAGGCTGGGATGTTGAATACGGCATTAAACGAAATGTGGCCACAGACGTCTCAGAATTTGGACAGGAAGAGAGAATTCAGTCCAAGTTTGCTGATGACTTTATGGACTGCCTGTCCGAAATGGAAGAATAGGTGTAATGACTCTTTAAGCGCTCATTAAATGGTTCAGTAAATGAGTCGGTAATCATGAATGTTTTATCGTATTGAAGATATAGTCATTCGCTCTCCTTATAGTGTTAGAAGGCCCAACGCCGGGGAGGACTGTCTGGTTCTGAAAACCTCCCGTTCCTTTCCTCCTGCTCACCCATCCACAAAAGCAGCGTTGACCATCCTTTATCGATTGGAAATAAAAAAAGGTGCTCGAATTTTGGACATCGGATGCGGATCAGGAATTTTGGGGCTTGCGGCAGCCTTGAGAAACGGCGGAACGGCGGTGGGATGCGACATTTGGATGGGATCCATACGGGCATCTGTAAAAAATACGGCATTAAACCGGATGCAAGACCGGTTCCACTGCTTTTGCGGATCGGTGGATGCAGTTTCAGGAACATTCAACCTGGTTCTTGCCAACCTCCAGGCCGCTACCCATTCGCAAATGTTCGATCATTACCGTCGTCTCTTGCCGCAAAAGGAAGATTTGCTGGTGGTTTCCGGATTCTATGATGTTCATGCGCCGCATATGGAAAAGGAGCTTGTTCAAAGGGGCTTTGTCGTGATGGAGCAAGTAAAAGTGCATCAATCGGCCGCGGCCCTGACAGAAGTATGTTCGGATACCTGGGTGGGATTTGGGCTGAGGAGAGTCTGAAACAGACCATGATATTTGTCGTCAGGGAAACCCAATGGTTTTATTCAAAAGCCGAACAGGAACCACCGGCATGATCCCGACACTCGCCCCCACTGCAGATGCGAACCGCTAGTGCGACCGGTTTTTTACGATTTCCAATCGTTTCATTTAAAAAAATTATCCGACCTGACAAATCAATAAACATATCTTAATGATCTGGTTTCACTGCTTGACAAAAATTATTTCATACCGATATAATGCAGGATACTTCAAAAAGCATCCTCTGTTCTTAGGCGGTGTTTTTTTTGTGACCCAATCTTTTTTGCCTTTCACCTGTGTTATTTTTGTATAGGGATTTTCAAGGAGAAGCTGCTGGAAATGGATCGGCGGACATTTCTTAAAATTGCCGGGATAGGGAGTGTCGCCATTACTGCAGGTTGTACCTCCGAAGCAGATAAAACTCTTTTCTCTCTGGTTCATGCGCCGGACGATATGGTCACCGGGAAAGCTGCCTGCTATGCAACCACTTGCAGGGAATGCCCGGCCGGCTGCGGAATTATCGCCAAAAACAGGGAAGGGCGGATCATCAAAATCGAAGGGAACCCGCTTCATCCCATCAACGACAGCAAACTTTGCATGCGGGGTCAATCTGCCCTACAAAGAGTATATCATCCGGACAGAATCAAAACC
>JAFDCA010000672.1 GCA_019313025.1 Deltaproteobacteria bacterium | reverse complement strand
GGAAGTAAATGCCAGTCCCATACTGATTCCGAATGCAACAGAAAATGATACAAAATGAATCATCCCCGTGGATATCCCAAAGCCCGCCATGGAACCGGCAAATCCGATAAGCCCTATAACAACCAGCGTGCTTCGATTCCTTACTTTATCACTCAAATGACCAAAAGGAATTCGGGATATCGCATTAAAAATTCCCTGAACGGCAAAAATAAGACCGATTTGCCATACGGTGAGGTTTTGGCTTTGAGCGTGAAGGGGAAGAAATGTAATAAACATTCCAAGCGCGAAACACCCTCCAATCGTCACCAACCAGCAGCTCAAGAGTGGGCGATTTTTTAAAAGTCTCTTCATAATCACTGATGTTTTCTCTTTTTGGGTTTTTTCACCGATCATGAGATGACCGGGTGGCAATAAAAAGACGACCACCCAAAAGGTAAAAAAAATGACCACGCCGGAATAGAAAAAAACCTGGAGAAATCCGCTATGCTCGGCAATAAAACCGCCAATTGCGGGACCCAAACTCATCGATGTGTAAAGAGCTGTGGTATACCAACCATATGAGCGTCCTAAATGGGTAGGAGGGGAAAAATCAGCCACGAAGGCCATCATCGTAGGACCGAATGCTGCCACTCCGGCTCCGAAAAAAAGATAGATCCACAAGAGTTGCATCGGCGTCTTGCTAAAATAGAGCAAGAATGATGTGACTGTCAGCACAACCAGGCCAAGAGACATAAACAGTTTTCGTCCAAAGCGGTCGGAAAGGATGCCCAATGGCAACGATAAAATTCCGGCCATAAGCAAAAAAGCAGCGTTGATGATGCCGATTAGAACGGTATCTGCACCGATAGATTTTGCATAAAGAGGGACCACGGGAAGGCGCATGTTTGAACCCAGATAACCGGCAAAGGCAATACCGCAGCAAATAAACAGCAACGTACCATAAGTCAGAGGACGCCACTTTGGTTGGGCAGTGGTCTTCATTTCAATCTCCGAATTGAAGCATTTCGATGAAAAGGCAAATCAAACACACAAATTTACGGAGTGCGCTCCCCATGAATACATACAAGCCAAACATCTTGACTTTGGCGGGGTCTATCGGTAGTTTTATCCAAGGACAAAATCCTTTCGTAAATGGCTCTACAAACTTGAGAAAATATCCTACAGGGAGGATTCCATGAAAAGCAACGTCTATTTTATCGATTTAAGAACGTCAGCCAAAGAAAATCTCTTAAGCAAGCTGGCAAGGCTCCTGGATACGGCAGGCCTGTCTGAAACGGTTAAAGAGAGGGAACTTGTAGCGTTAAAGCTTCATTTTGGAGAAAAGGGAAATACCGCCTTTATCCGACCGGTATTTATTCGAAAGATTGTGGCGTCCATTAAACGTATCGGCGGATATCCGTTTCTGACCGATGCCAATACCGTGTATGCCGGGACCCGAAGCGATTCACCCCATCATCTGTCCACGGCCATTCAAAACGGTTTCGCCTATTCAGTGGTGGATGCGCCCATTATCATTGCCGATGGACTCAGAGGAAAAAGCGAAACCGCCGTTACCGTCAACCAGAAAAATTTTAAAAAAGTATACATCGGTTCTGATATTATTGAAGCCGATGCCCTGATATCGTTGGCGCACTTCAAGGGACACGAGCTTTCGGGTTTTGGAGGTGCAATCAAAAACCTGGGAATGGGCTGTGCCTCCCGGAAGGGAAAACTGGCACAACACTCCACTGTTTCGCCAAAAGTGGTTAAGAAAAAATGCGTGGGCTGTGGTGACTGCATCCCCCACTGTTCCCAGCTTGCCCTTTCGCTGGAAAATGAAAAGGCGGTACTGAACGCCAAAAAATGTATCGGATGCGGTGAATGTATCCTTATCTGTCCCAACAGTGCCATTGAAATTCAGTGGAATCAGGCCATACCGACCTTTCTGGAAAACATGGTGGAATACACCATGGGTGTTTTAAAAAATAAAACAGATAAAGTGTTGTCTGTAAATTTTATCACCCATGTATCCCCGGCATGCGACTGTTACGGCCACAATGATGCACCCATCGTCCGAGATATCGGCATCGTTGCTTCCAAAGATCCGGTGGCCATTGACCAGGCGTCCGTGGATCTTGTGAACCAGGAAGAAGCCCTTCCGGAATCATGCCTTGAGGTCAATACGGAAAAAGGTGGGGATAAATTCAGAGGGGTTTATCCGAATGTCGACTGGACCCTTCAACTGGACTATGCTGAAAAACTTGGACTCGGAAGCCGCAACTATGATCTTATAAAAATATAACCTGTCCGCATATTTCACAAAATTTTTTGCATGTGTTCACGGGAGAGCAAATCCCGTGAACACATACAGTATAATTCGGGGCTTTAATTCTTAACAACCCCAGTATAAAGCCGTCAGCCCTGAAAAAGTTGTAGTGGCATGTCGGAATATTAGAATAATCGGTTTGGCCAACTTCTCGTTGCTTTTCGGAATAGTTATCACGCTCATTTATTGTGCTATTTCATAAGCAATGCTCACCTGAACCCGAATACGACTCTCTCCGATCTCCATAGGCGGTGCCATGTTCCCTGCATCTGCTTTCATCTCGGCGGCTCGTAACATATGAGGCCGGGGGGGTGCGTAAATCGGCTGTGTGCTGAGTGAAACAATCCCTTTTAGTTTTAAACCTGCGGCTTCGGCCAGTGTTTTTGCCCGTTCCATCGCTTCCTGGGTTGCCAATTTTAACGCTTTTTTTTCTAATGCTGAATTATCCTTGAGATAAAACTGAATACGTTGAATCTCGTTGGAACCGCTTTCAAGAGCTTTTCCAATAATCTGAGAAACATGTTTCGACAGTGGTTCCGTCTCAAATCCTTCCAGCGTCACCAAAATGGCATTGCTGACTTCATAACCTGTTATCTTGGGCGGCCGGGCTTTATAATCCCTTTGGGGTGACACACGATAATTGGATGTCTCGAGTTTAAGATGTTGGATTTTCAACCCCTTGACGGCCGTCAGTACTGATTTGGTTTTGTCGGCATTTTCCGAACCGGCCTGTTCCAACTTCCGCCCCTCTGTCACAACGGAGATAAAAATTTGTGCTGAATCGTTCTGGCCCGTGACTTCTGCCGTACCTTCGGTAAAAATTAGATGACGATCCGAAGTTTCAAAAGATCGAGCAAACACAGAATTCGCAACAAGACAAAAACATACCATTAGAATCAGGTTAAATGCTCTTTTCATCATTTCCTCCAATGATTTATACGCAGCTAGACTTTCTTATGAATCTTTATCATGAAATCTTTGAAAAAGCTTTACCAGATGCTATATGGGTAAAGTATCGACTTTCTCTTTTTCATTATAATTACAATAAGTAATATTACATACTCTTAAAGAAATTAAAAGCTAATATTTCAATTTCATGCTTAAAATATTTAACCAAAATGACTAAAAAAGAAAATAAATCTTAAATCTCAAAAGGATGCTCAAAAAAACTGAGCTAAAGCTACCGCGCAAGAGGTTTCGTACATCTTATTGTTTAACGCCTAATTCAAACATATAAATCACCGGAACATCAAACTGACGCCTTTTCCTTTTCGAAGTTTCAATTCCGTCAATCTTTGCATACAGATCCAAATCCATCACAACAACATCAGGGAGTGTTTTCTCAATTTCTAAAAAGAGTCTTGCAATTGAGTACACACAAGATTCAATCCTATAGCAATCAGAAATATACCTGCATCTGATATTTCCATTAGTTCCTTCATCAAGTAACATGGCCTTTAATTCCGGCATGGTATTCTCCCTTTCATACATGATGTTTAATAATTCCTATTCCAATAATCATGCCAGAAGGATTTTTACTGGATACATAATTGTTATACTGTATCGATTCAGCAGGTTAGAGGATAATTTAAATAGAAGGCATGGATTCAGGACAGCTTGATCTGCACATTTATCAAGGCATGGTTGCACATAATTTTGTGCAACGTGAAATCAGATTGTTTTAGTTATTTCAGCCTTTGAGGTCAGATTGAATATCTTGCAAACATTGACATTCTTTATATGGTTTTATATGTTATTAATTCGTACACTGTTTAAATAACACATCTAGATTATTAATAATTTCAGGAGGATTAAAATGAAACTTTATCGTATTATCGCAGTGTTTCTGTCTGTTGCTTTCCTTCTTGGCTGTGCAGGATCATCTAAGAAGATGAATCTACTTGCACTTGGTATGACGAAAAAAGAAGTCATCCAAGCCATTGGTGAACCGACAAGCACGAGTGCCAAAAGGAATACAGAATATCTTAATTATCGCCTCACAACAGGTGGATTTTACTCCGATACATATTATGTCAGATTGCTGGATGGAAAGGTGGACGCCTTTGGTAAGGCGGGTGACTTCAATTTAGGATATTAACTTGCTTTTCGACTGGCGCAAGAATGAATTGGGAAACTAAGCCGATAGTTTTAAAAGTGACATTACTTCTATTTGTCAACGTCTTCAGACTACTAATCTTATTATCCACAGGAGCTAAGAAATGGCACATAAACTTGATCAAGATGAACTGGTTAGTTATAGAGAATTGTTAATATCAAATACCATACAACTTGACACTGTTTCCCGGTTGCTTAATGAAAAAAGGCATAATTGCAAATGAAGAATTTTTTACAAAGTTGAAAGAATTGCAGATGAAGTTTAAGAGTAAGGATGATGGTTAAAAAAATAATATCCGGCGGTCTGACAGTTGCTGATCAGGCTGCTTTGGACGCTGCAATTAGTTTAGGAATACACCTCACGGAGGATAAATTCCTTGGGGTCGTATGACAGAGATAGGTACACTTCCATCAAAATATAGACTTCAAGAGATTAATACGGATAACCACTTTGATTGTATCGAACGAAATGTAAAAGAATCTACAGGAACACTCGTAATATCTGTTGGTGATTTAAATGACGATTCTAAGTATGCCAGAAAAACAACCATAAAGCATTCACATCAGGTTTTCGTTATTGATCTCGAATTAACACCTTCCTTTGAAGCTCCCACTCTTGTTTATGATTGGATTCAAAAATATAATATTGATATCCTTTATATTATTGCTCCTTTCACATATGAATACATACATATAGACAGACACATGACTATCATAGTTGAGGGGACATTGCTTTTAGACAAAATGGATGCTCCTCAAGGCTCAAAGTTCATAGACTACTCAAATGATATGTATCTTCAAAAGCTACCAGCTCTTCCAAAGACAGTTGACGAAGCTGTGGATCAGATCATCTCAGACATGTCATTAGAGGAAAGAGTCAGGATGGCAAGTTTTGATAAAGAGGAACTTCGAGTGATCAATTATTCCTTTAGTATTTTTATTCGGAACCAGTTATTTATGAAAGATATAAACAAGGAACTATTTGAATCCTGCCTTGCTGTTTCAGACAATAAAAATCTTAATGAAGGGACAGCCGCTTTGGTTATTATAGAAAGACTCTGGGAAAAATTGCGAAAAACATACAGGTTAAGAGTTGTAAAATGACAAAACCATCTAAAGACAATATTTCTCAGATCGTTGATGAGATCCTTTCTGAAATGCCTTTAGAGG
>JAFDCA010000671.1 GCA_019313025.1 Deltaproteobacteria bacterium | reverse complement strand
GTTCTCTGGCTGATTATTTGGATGCTCAATTTAAATTTTTCGGAAACAAAAAAATCGCCGAAGATAAAAAACCTGTGATGGCTGGATTGAATTATTTTTTGACACACGAAGCCAGAGGCGGGACTTCTAAAAAACTTATCGGAGAAAAAAGGGATGTCAAGGTCTGGCTGGCCTGGCTGGAAAGACTGACTCACCATGAAGTAGGTGCCATTGAATCCCCCATAGGGTATCTCCCGAAGTTCGCTGATCTTCAAAATCTTTTTCGATTAATCATTGACAAAGATTATGAGAAAGAACTGTATATCAAACAATTTTCTTTGTATATTGACAATATCGTTGCCAGAATAGACATGCAGATAGAAGCATATGGCAAAGAACCCGGTATTTCCGACACACTGTTCGATATTCTAAAAGAACAAAAGGAAGGTCTATAAAAAAAAAAAAAAAAATATGGGCCGGTTGTAACGCCGTTTCAACTTGAGGAATTTTACCATTAGACCCATACTCAACGTTATTTGCAGCGGGCGCATGCTGGTTGCCCTCTTAATGGGTTTTTCCTGCGGCCTGCCGCTTCTTCTGACCATTACCGTACTACAGGCATGGATGAAAGAAGAAGGAGTGGATCTGACCGTTATCGGAATGATGGCGCTTGTGGGTCTGCCTTATACGTTAAAGTTCCTATGGGCCCCTATTATGGATCGGTTTACACTGCCGTTTTTGGGTAGAAGAAGAGGATGGCTTCTTGTTGCCCAAGTGGCCTTGATGTGTTCCATCTCAGGATTGGGATTTGCAAATCCGGGGAAAAGCCCATGGGTGATGGCTTTTATCGCTTTTCTGGTGACCTTCTTCAGTGCTTCACAGGATATCGTTGTTGATGCTTACCGAAGAGAAGATCTACCGGATGAAGAGCTTGGATTGGGCGCGGCACTGTATGTCAATGGATATCGGTTCGGGATGCTGCTGGCTTCCGGCGGCGGCTTGATCATGGCCGATCATATCCCATTTTCCATGGTCTATCAGGTTATGGCAGCCTGTATGCTGCCGGGAGTTCTAACCACTCTTCTGGCGCCGGAGCCTGATATTCATGATGTCGCACCGAAAACCATAAAAGAAGCCGTTGTTCTGCCCTTGATCGAATATTTTAAACGGCAGGGTGCCTTGTGGATGCTGGCGTTTATTCTTTTATATAAGATCGGCGACACCATGGCCAGTGCCATTACGATACCGTTTTATCTCGATATCGGTTTTTCAAAAACTCAAATAGGCACCGTGGTCAAACTGTTCGGATTCTGGGCCACCGTGGGTGGAACTATCATCGGCGGCGTGATTATGCTGAGGCTTTCGATCAATCGCAGCCTCTGGGTTTTCGGCTTTCTTCAGGCGATTTCCACCGCTGGTTTTGCAGTATTGGCACGAATCGGCAACAGCCTTTTTGCACTATCGGCAGTTATTACATTTGAGAACCTCAGCAGCGGAATGGGAACCGCCGCTTTTGTGGCGTTTATGGCGAGTATTACCAATAAAAGGTTTACCGCTACTCAATATGCACTGCTCAGCAGCCTCATGGGCGTTCCGAGGGTGATTGCCTCTGCACCCACCGGAATTCTTGTTAAAAATCTGGGCTGGGAAACCTTTTTTATCGTCTGTACCTTAATTGCCGTTCCCGGTTTGCTGCTCCTTTATAAATTTGCGCCTTGGAATCAGCAGGCATAGGTGGACCGATTCAATATCTAAAAAAGGTATCTATGCTGGTTTATAAGAAAACCAATAAAAGATGCTTCATCTATCAAAGAATTGGTCGATTGATAAGGGGACAAGGGTATTAGGATTCAAGGGTTCGAGTGAAAAATCGTTAAAAACAAATAAAGATAATACCATGATCCTTGGAGTCATTTTTTATAGAACATACTTTTGCATGGACTAAACGGTCAATGGACGAAAAAACAGAAAATAAAAAGATTATTGCTCGAATAGAAAATCTGGCCCTGCAAAGAAAAAAAATTCTATCTCTGCCTCCTGAAGAGATGCTTAACGCCATTTTAAACTCGACGCAATCCACTGCCCTTGTCCATTCATTTTCAGAAGAAGATTTTTATTTTTTAATTCACAACATTGGAATTGAAGATTCCCATCCACTCTTATATCTGGCATCCAACAAGCAGTGGGAATATATTATTGATCTTGAAGTTTGGAAAAAGGATCGAATTGAAATTTCATCAATTACAAAATGGTTTGATCTTCTATTTAAAGTTGATCCGAATCGCTTTATAAAATGGTCTCTGGATCAACAATTCGATTTCATGGAATTTTATTTATTCAAAAACCTTGAAGTAAAAGTCAGAGAAACCGATCAGGATCCATCCGACTTTGATGATGCATTTATGACCTTGGATGATACGCTCTATGTGAGGCTTCTCGACAAACCGATTGCTTTTGAGTCAGATGGAGATGAATCCTATGAAACCAATAAAAAACATCGTGATGCTTTTCTTTTAAAATATCTCAAAACGCTCGCAGACATTGATCATGTTACATACCAAAAAGTGCTGCTGGATTCTTACGGCGTCATACCTGCCGAATCTGAAGAGGAAGCCTACAGGTTAAGAAATCTAAGACTGGCTGAAAAAGGATTCCTGCCGTATGAAGAAGCTATTGGAGTTTACCAGCCAATGAAAGCTAGCGATTTTAAAATGCAGGAAAACAAATTCATCGCTGAAGACCCGGATCGAAAACTTTATTTTCCTGTTCCGCTCTATCATACCGGAATTCTGGAAGAAGAGAATTATTTCACGCTGGCTTTGAAACATATTAAAACGGATGATGTTTTTGAGCAGATTCAAACCGAATTTGCATGTTTGTGCAATCGAATTATTTCAGCGGATCAAAAAACCATCCGGGAAAAAGATGAACTCAAAAGTATCGTCAACAAAGCTTGTGGTTATTTGAATATCGGACTAGTAAAGCTTACCGAACAAAACGGCAAGCATGATACCAAACATCATACGACTTTGATACAGAACTATTCGCTTTCGAGTATTTTCAGAGTAGGATTTGGACTTGCATTGGCACTAAAATGGCGGGCTGAAAATTGGCTGAAAAAGAGCTGGTTTAGCAGCAAGGGATTACTTCTGGGCTTCTGGGGTGAAGAATGGATGGGTGTTCTGGGAGGACTGCTGATTAAAAAGCCGTTGTTTTACGACAACTATAAAACAGGAGAACTTTACAGAGAATTTAGTTCCATTGACGACATTCAAAAAACAGAAAATATACTCAACGAAATCATTGCTTTTGATGAGCTTTTTTCCTTTATTTCAATAGAACCCGGTCGAATAGCGAATGGTTATCTGACATACAAGAATTTTATATTGACCCTCTGGGTGAGGCATATCTTAGGATTGTCAGAAAAACTTATTCCCCTGACCTTCGATGAGTTCCGAGGCTTTTTTGATGATCTTTGGGTAAGCAAAGAACAACCGCGTAAAACGAGTCTGTCGATAAAAAAATCGTTTTTAGACTGGGTGTCAACCAAGACGGGACTGGTGCATTACGAGATTTCCCGGAGGCTGGGACAGTCTTTTGAAAATCTTTTCAAAGACATCGAAAGCGAATACGGGAAAGTATCCCGCAACGATCTTGATCCCAGATATATTCACCTTTTTTTGATAAATATCAAAAAGAGCGGAAATAACAATGAATAACCCCTCATCAAATGTTGAAATCTCTGTCAATGAGCTGAAACTGCTCGTTAACACATTGTCAAAATCGGTTGCACTGTCACTTAAAAAGCGATTTGCCTGGCTGTGGCTCCTTGCGGGTTTATTGATTGGTGTGGGCATGACTCTTTTAATTATTAGCCTGACCGGGGAAAAAACGAACAAAATGTCCGTGACGTCGGAAACACTTCTGAAAAAAACGGATGTTCTAATGTCTGATATACGAAAGATAAACTCAGACATTACAAAATTAACTGCGACAGTCAATGCTTTAAACGAAAAAACCAAGACCGATAATACTACAGCGCAACCATCAAATATAAAACCGACCGTATTAAATGAATCTCAACACAGTATAGAACATAAAAAGTACACGGTATATCTGCATTATTCGGATATAAAAGATAAAAAGCTAATGGAAAATCTATCGGCTTTTCTCGAAGAAAATGGATTCGAGGTCTCCGGGATTCAAAAGGTTAAATATAAAGGTCATGATATTCGTTTCTTTCATGATCAAGATAGAAAAGGCGCACTTCTTTTAAAGAAACACTTGGCCGGATTTATTGAATCTGTTAAGAATCTTAATGAAAACGAGATCAAAGTCATTAACCTAAGTCGCAAATATCCCGGAGCACAAAAAGGTCTGCTTGAAGTCTGGGTGGATTTTTAAGGTGTATAGATGGGTGGCCAGATGGCAACAGAGACGCTGGAATTGATATCTTACTCAGGCACTTATTTAATCCTGGTGTTGGGTATCATGATAATATCGGGAATACTGGCGGGTCTAACGAACTACTTCTTCAGCGAAAATCAGAAATCACGGGGGTCACAAGCGATTATAGGTCGCTGTTTGCTGGGAATTGCCGCATCTTTAACCGTTCCGCTCTTTTTAAATATTATCTCCAGCAATCTGCTGGCCACAGCACCAAAAAAACCGATCAATCTTCTGGTCTTCAACGGTATTTGTCTTATTTTTGCCTTTGTCTTATGTAGGTTTAAAGAGATCTTGTTTGTTAAACAATCACGGAAAACCGAAGAAGATAAAAAAGATAATACCATTATCATTCCCATTGGAACAGAATATGGTGTTGAAACGTCTCAACGGGAGTTTTCAATGGATAAAATGAATCGGACTGGAATGTCCTCAAGTGAACTCAAAATACTGGGATCAATTGCAGAAAAAAAGCAGGCACATACCAGTCTTGTGGATCTATTAAAAGATCCTGAATTGATTGATGAAAAAATTAACGAAACGCTTTCTTCACTGATGGCAAAAGGTATGGTTGAGCAGAGATTAAGCAAAGAAAACAGACTGCTTTTATATTTGACACCCAAAGGAACTCAAATTCTTACCAAGGCTTTTGGAGAATCCCGCTCGTATAGACACAAAACCTGATTTTTGGACGGGCAGGAAGCTTTCAGATGCGATGCATGGCACCGTTCCAGAAGCAGTGATTAAAAAGTCGATACGCCGTTGTATGCTTGTAAATGGCATCCGCTGCAATCAAAACAGCAGCATTGGTCCATGTGCTTTTATCTTTTGGCCAAATGGTCATGTCGGGGCATGTAAACCCACACCAGTATGACCCGTCTGAGTTGGTTCTGTTCTGAATCCAACCAAATACTTTTTCTGAAAGATGCCTATTGCCCATGGCTGATAACGCCAAAGAAAGCTCGCATGTTTCAGCAACCGTCACCCAAGGCCGGTCCGATACGCATCGAACTCCCTTATTTTTAATGACGAATGTATCCCAAAACTTTTCGATTCTCTGCTGTGCCTTGTTTCCGGTAAGCGCCCCTGACAGTATAGGATAGAACCAATCCATTGAATATCGGAATTTGTCCTTATTAAAACGATCCGGGAGATTCACAATGGCATGTCTCAACATAACCAGTCCTTTTCCCCACACAGACATGTTTTCATTAAGTAGTTTTGCGATGGCCAGTGCACATTTGATGCTCATATAGACAGAGCTGGAGCCGGTTAAAAGCGCTGTGGAATCAATTCTCCCTTCGGGGCTTATCGCCCAATAGATTTCACCGTCAGGCGCTTGCAGCTCGAGGACAAAGTTAATGGCCGATTTAATCGTCGGCCACATCTTTCTCAGAAAAATTAAATCACCGGTAATCAGATAGTAATGAAAGATACCTACAGCAATATAGGATGAAAGGTTCGTATCCCGCGTCATATCGACAGGAATGCCATTCACATAAGCAGCATACCAACTTCCATCCCGGAGCTGTATTTGAGCCAGCCACTCATATGCACGCCGTGCCTCTCGGAGATATCCACCAATGCTAAGCCCCATTGCAGCTTCTACATGATCCCATGGATCTGTTTTCTCACCATCACACCAGGGTATTTCACCGCTGTGTTTTTGTGTGTTAACGATTAGGCCGGCAACGAGATCAATATCAATCGGAAAATTCTGCTTGAATGGGCATGGTTTGTGTCGCATAGAGTAACATCTTTGCTGTTCAAATGATTCGGTGTCGTTTGTGAACTTCGAATTTAAGGTTTGCAAGAATATCGATTTGTGATAATTTACATGCGAATTTTGTAATAGTTTAGTCCTTTGAAACAAAACGATTTCAAAGAAGCTTCAGGTATGATTAAATTTT
>JAFDCA010000670.1 GCA_019313025.1 Deltaproteobacteria bacterium | reverse complement strand
TTTCTCTTAATTCATGCGGATTTTAGATTTTCGTCGTCCTGCCAGTCTTCGCCCCATTCTTCGACAGCCACAGATTCCTTGGCCAGGACATCGAGCGTTACTGCCTGCACTTTTCGATAAACTTCGGTGTAATCTTTTTTCTGACCATTGACCGTTAACAGATCATTTTCAATGGAGATGCCGAAAAGCCTTTCATTTTCTTCCAGATAGGGCAAAATAAGTTCCCAATCCTCAGGGCTCAGCGCAACGAATTCACCGCCGTTCAACTGGTCTGTTACAACCTTATGATCAGGATCTCTTAAGTATATAGCGCCCCCTGATGCCAAAGAAAAGAGATTAGAGCCGGGGTAAGGGGTGGGTTGGTCGATAACGTTGGCGTCTTCATCGAACTCTATGCCGTTGAGAATAATAAACCCGCCACCGTTCAGAGGATCGCCAGCCATAAACGATTCCGCCAGATAATCGAGACAGGTGCCGTTGATGACCACTCGGGGATGACCCACGGCATTGATCAATGGGCGACCGGCAGCATTGCCCAAGACATACACTTCTCCACCTTTGGCGCCATACATGAACGTCTGGCCCACATCGCCATGTATGACCAGTTTGCCGCGTTTCATGATCTGGCCAAGTTGATCTTGGGCATTTCCGTGAACATATATTTTCAGACCGTCGATACCCGATGCCAGGTAATCTCCCGAGCTGTCGTAAACATCAATTCTGACGCCGTCCGAGTCTTTTGATAGGCCACAGCCACAAAAGCGTTGTCCCCTATATCCATAACAAATGAACTGTTTCCATCCAAGTTTATAGGCAGCACAAAGAAGACGTGAATCACAATCTTTTCCTTCAGGTTGAAAATCTCTGGCATTGATTACCATGATTTCTTCACCATTTAGGGGAGGTCGTAATGTCTTTCGCTTATTCCAATCAATGTAACGATATCGGCTGGATGAATTTTGGTTCAAATCCGGCGATGCATTAAAAATAGACGTCAGACTCTGTTTTAAGATATGCAGAATGGCGCTGCGCTTCTTGTTTCCAGTAGGAAAACGGCGGTCCATGAGATGGGTCAGAATGGCTATGGTTTTTGACTTGTCCTGGTCATTGTTTCGCGCGATATTTTCAAGTTCTTTTGAAAAATAACGGATGGATGTGTAATCCCAGTCGT
The DNA here is from genome assembly GCA_019313025.1 of Deltaproteobacteria bacterium. The sequence goes on along the minus strand of JAFDCA010000670.1, from coordinate 1,613 downwards.
TCATTTGCCGGCAGCAATACCGCTTAAAATCGGACAAGTCATCGGGCATCAGTCCGTTTTTCAATGTTAAAGTGATGTCTTCGGCATTTTTCGGTGTACGAATCTCAGGTGTTATTTTATAGGGTTTCTGATGATCCGGCGTCTTGACAATGTTGCCGAATTTGTCGGTGCAAATCAGTTTTTTAGAGCCATCACCCTTACCGGCGTCTTTAACGGTAAAAATAAATGCACCACCATCTGTGGCACTTCCACCGCGTGCATTCCAGTACTTGTCGGCAATGGGACAAAAGCGACTGTCTTCAGCGGCAAGGTTCTGCAAAGTGGCATCAATGGCCTGTTTTTCCGAACATATCAGGCCGATTTGAACGTCGCCTTCCTGAAGCGCAAATACCTGGGGCCGCAACATGGAGGTATCCGTAATACCGATCAATTGGAAATAGTTTTTATAAGGATTGTTTCGGGCAATGATAAAAAACCAGGGACCATCCGGAGAAGAATGGATATGGGCAGCCTGAAGATAGCGGTAAATATGCTGTTTTTCAGGCGGCAGCAGATCAAAATCGTATTCAGAAGTGGGGGCAAGGGCTTCAATGATATATTCCATTGGATACTCAAACGTTCGGTTAAACAGATCGAGGAGCATAACAGAGACTTCGGTATCCGTTAAAAACTGTGGAAATATATTGTGTTGTTTTAAGTACTCACTTACCGCATGGTAGTTGGCGAAGTCGCCGTTGTGAACCAGCGCTTCATCCAACCCGCTGAAAGGATGTGCGCCTCCGGGATGCCATACCCTTCCCTTGGTGGGGTAGCGCTGGTGGGCAATCCATCCATGCGCTTTAAAATCTTCCAGGCAGTAGTACTGGGTGACTTGTTCGGCATATCCCACGATTTTCAGGATCATCAAATTGCGACCGTGGGATAAAACAAAGGCCTGTTTTTCCCCTAAAGAGGCATAAAACTTCTGGTTTAATCGAAAGGAGTTCTGGTAGATAAATTCATCTTCAGCCTTCCTATAATCCAGATCCTGAAGAAAATTTTCCGTAATAAAACGATCCAGAACATCCGGTTTGACCCGCACAAAATAGCGCCAGACATCGGGAGGCCTGACCTCAAGACCTTCTACTTCCCTGTAGTTATCAAGAGTCGGGATGGCTTCCGCTTTATGCACTTCCATAAAAGGTTTAATGGCAGATTCTTCCACATCCGGCCGGGAAGCCGGATCAAGAAGGGCGACTTGAAGCAGATAATGGGTGTCCAGTACTTCCTGGCTAACGCCCAGATCCTCTGCGGAAAGCCCCACAGCAGCGATGCCGCCGCCCTTGCCGTTTCCGCGATTATGCATCTGAACCGACGGTTCGTAAATATGACGGCCCCGAACAGGGATGGATGAAATAAAACCGGTAACTCCGCATCCACCCTCTTCGGCAGGTTTTTTAGACGGGATATCGCCATGGGGCAACCGAGACCGGGATTTCAGTATGTTTTTAATTGTTGAGTCAAAACCGTAAAACATTGTTAATACCTTTATTGGTTAATTGATGAGCCAAGGTGTTTTTATTATAAACCTATACGTTCGTGTTCATGGGGTATGCTCTCCCGTTTTACTCTTG
>JAFDCA010000669.1 GCA_019313025.1 Deltaproteobacteria bacterium | reverse complement strand
TGGTAAATTAAAAAAGGGACCTAGAAAAATTCCTAAATCCCTGTTTTTATTTTGATAGCGGGGGCTGGATTTGAACCAACGACCTTCGGGTTATGAGCCCGACGAGCTACCAGACTGCTCCACCCCGCATCAATAAATCATAAACGTTTCTTATAATGAATTCTTAAAATTATGTCAAGGTGTTTCTACTGTTGTAGCAGGGAAGAGATCAAATTTTTTATGCGCTTCTTTTCAGCACGGATCCCGTTTTTGTCATTTTTAAACCGCAGCAACAGCCGCTTGGTTCTGCTGCTGTGTCCGGATATGATTTCAATGGATGAATTGGAGACGTTGAGCCATTTTGCCAGGTGTTGAATGCACATCTTGTTGGCAGCACCATCCACAGGCGGTGCCGTAAGCTTGATTTTCAGGGCGTCGCCATGCTGTCCGGCGATCATATTTTTTGAGGAGCGAGGCTGGACAATAACTTTGAGTATAATTCCGTTACGATCTTCTTGTATAAATGGTATTTTCACCAACAACACTAATCCTGATCGCTGTGTTTAATTGTATTGATTATGCGGGTGGAGGAAATATCTTCTGTTACGGGAATCAGAACCACCTTTCCCCCCAGCGCTTCAACGCGTTCGCGGCCGAAAACTTGAGTGGTTGTGTAGTTGTAACCCTTGGTGAGTACATCCGGTCGTATCGTTTCGATTAGGTTGATGAGTTTTTGGGAGGAAAAAACGACCACATAATCAACAGCGTCGAGGGCGCTTAGAATCCGGACCCGTTCTTTTGCTTTGAGTACGGGCCTGCCCGATCCTTTCAAGATTTTTACGGATTTATCATCATCGATGGCAACGATAAGGATGTCTCCCAATTGTTTGGATGCGGAAAAAAGCATGATATGGCCGGCATGCAAAATATCAAAGCAGCCGTTGGTCATAACCAGTCGCTTTCCTTTTTTTTTGAGGTCTTCCACGAGGGCCGGAAGTTCGGATAGGTCTTTGTATTTGATCGGCAGTCCGTTATCATTCGACTTCAGGGCCGAAGCGAGTTCCTGCTTTGAAACGGTTGCAGTTCCGACTTTGCCCACGACGATTCCGGCGGCAGTATTGGCAAGGGCCACACTGTCATGGATGGAAACACCTGATGCAACAGCCAAACCAAAAATCGCAAGAACCGTATCGCCGGCGCCCGAAACATCGAAAACCTGACGTGTCTCAGCCTTGACTCGGTAGGGTTTTTCGTTTTTTTCAAAAAGAACCATTCCGTCTTTGCCGCATGTAATCAGAAGGTTGTCGAGCCTTATGTTTTGAAGGATTTTGTTGGCCGCTTTTTCGAGGCTCGATTCATTATGGATTTCCACACCCGAGGCAAGAGAGGCTTCTTTTTTGTTGGGTGTGAGAAGGGATACACCTGAATATTTTGAAAAATCGAGTCCTTTTGGATCGACGATGATCATCTTTTTGTGCGATTTCCCAAATGCAGTCACCTTAGAAAGCAGCTTTTTGGTTATCAGACCTTTTCCATAGTCTGAAATCAACACCACATCGATATCAGGCATTTTATCTTCTATGAACCGCGTCATTTTTTCCAGCGTCGGCTTTGATATGTCTTGTTTTGTTTCTCTGTCGATTCTAAGCACGTGCTGATTTGCGGCGATAATTCTGGTTTTTTGGGTGGTGGCCCTGTCCGGCTCTTGAATGATTCCTGTGGTGTCGACGCCAAGTTCGTTGAATCTGCTCATAAGAAGCTGTCCGTTTCGGCCGGTACCGATCACGCCGACTACAGATACATGTGCACCCAGAGCCATGGCATTGTTGACGACATTGCCGGCGCCTCCCAGAGTAAATTCTTCTTTTTGAATGGAGACCACCTGTACCGGTGCTTCGGGGGATATTCGGTCAACTTCACCCCAGAGGTATTCGTCGAGCATGAGATCCCCAATAACAAGAAGACGGCATTGATCGAATTTTGAAATGTCAATCAGCATAATTTCAGATTTAGATGGTCCAAAGTGAAAAGGGGGAGCAAACCCCGTGAATACGCATTGCTGTTCAGTTCTTGGGTGACTCAGTGGAATCAACGTTCTTGGCAATGCTGTCCGTTAAAAATTTAGGTGGCCGTACCACACGGCCCTCGCTGTCCACACACGCATGCTTTGTATAACCGCTGGCAAGGAGTTTATCGTTGTTTTCGTTAAATATTTTATAATCGAATTTCATTCCCACTCTGTAACGCGTATCCAGAGAGGTTTCAATAATCAGAATGTCGTCATATTGCGAAGGCGTATTGAACGTACAATGCATCTCGGACAAAGGAAGAAAAAAACCTTTTGATTCGATGGATTTGTAGGGGATTCCCATAGCCCTGAACATTTCGGAGCGTCCGATTTCAAACCACCTGAAATAGTTTGCATGATAAACAAAGCCCATTTTATCCGTATCACCGTATCTGACTCGGCATGTGGTTTTATGTGTCAGCATGTTTATTTTGAGATTTCGGATTCTTTACTTTAACAGGATTTCTTCAATAATACTTTTCAGTTCTTCATAACTGAACGTTACCGGAAATTCCGGAAACTCATTTTTTACATTGTCCGGCGGATTAAAAAGTATTCCGCTGTCTGCTTCTTTGAGCATGGCGATGTCATTATATGAATCACCCACAGCGATGGTATTGTAGTTCATTCTTTTTAACGAAATCACCGCCTCCCGTTTAGCATCTTTTTGTCGCAGAACATAATCCGAGATAAACCCGTCGGGTGCTATGGATAAGGTATGGCAGAAAAGTGTCGGCCAACCCAGCTTTTCCATCAAAGGGCGCGCAAACTGATCAAAGGTGTCGGAAACAACGATGATCTGCGTGTGTGATCTGAGCCAGTTCAGAAATTCCAACGCTCCATCAAGGGGATTCATGGTGGCAATCACCGATTTAATGTCATCAATTTTAAGATTGTTCTCATCAAGAATTGCAAGACGTCTTTTCATTAATACATCGTAATCGGCGATATCGCGCGTTGTCAGCCGGAGTTCTTCAATTCCTGTTTTTTCGGAGACGTTGATCCATATCTCCGGGACAAATACACCTTCCAGATCGGAACATACAATATTCATATAACCTCACTTCTCATGATTCAATCTTCTTCATTTTCATCTTCAATTCGAATAAGCACCGGTCGATCGCTAACCACATCGAGATTGCAAATATCGGACAAGGCATTTTGTACATCCGACTCTCTGGCGAGATGTGTGAGCATAACAATGGGAACCGCCCCCTTGGTCTTTCTTCCTTTTTGGTGCACGGATTTGATACTAATGCCATACTCACCTAAAATTCCGGATATTTTTGACAGAACCCCGGGCCGATCCAGAGCGGAAAATCGGAAATAATAATGTACTCGTATGTCTTCCATGGGAAGTACCGGAATTTTGCGGATATGATCCATCTGGTAAGACAGTGATGGTACTCTTCCGGTTGATCCCGATAAGATGTTGCGAGCAAGATCAATCACATCCCCTACCACTGCGCTGGCAGTGGGCATCATCCCTGCACCGAAGCCGTAAAGCATCATATCACCGATGGCATCACCGGAAATGGTGACGGCATTGAGAACCCCGTTGACACCGGAAAGGGGATTGTCAAAAGGGATCATGGTGGGATGAACTCTGGCCTCAATGGCATTACCGGAATCCTTGCTAATGGCAAGGAGTTTGATCCTGTAGCCGAACTGCCCGGCGAACTCGATATCCATGGGGGTTATTTTTGAAATTCCTTCGATATAGATATCGTTAAAATTGATTTCCATGCCATAGGCTAAAGACGTCAAAATGGCCAGTTTGTGGGCAGCATCGATACCTTCAACATCCAAAGTCGGATCCGCTTCGGCAAACCCGCTTTTTTGGGCTTCAACGAGCATATCTTCGAAACTGCTGCCGTCTTCGGTGCTCCTGGACAGGATGTAGTTACAGGTTCCGTTGAGAATCCCGGCCATGGATTTTATATGATTTCCAGCCAGAGACTCCCTCAAAGACTTGATAATGGGCATGCAGCCGCCTACGCTGGCTTCAAAGGCAAGATCTACACCGTGTTCCATGGCGGATTTGAAAATAACGTTGCCGTGAACGGCCAACAGCGCCTTGTTTGCAGTGACCACCGGTTTGCCGTTATGAATGGCTCTTAAAATAAGATCCTTGGCAATTCCTTCGCCGCCGATCATTTCGATGACAATGTCAATGTCAGGATCATCCACCACTTTAAATGCATCCGGTATCAGCACCCCGTTATCAAATCGTATGCCTCTATCTGTTTCTAAGTCAATATCGGCAATACGTTTCAGATTCAGAACAGCACCGACCCTTGAAAAAATCAGATCTTTATTTTCAATCAAAATTTTTGCAACGCCCGTACCCACCGTTCCGCAGCCGAGCAGACCCACATTAATTGTTTTCATATTAGTATCCAGACAGGCTTGACATTTCTATTGGATAAAAATAGTTTGTCGGATGTTATTGGTTTTTTTCGAATTCCCGCAAATCTTTCGCAGACTACATGACCTTTCGAATACCCCTTATAGCCTGGTTGATACGCATATTATTTTCTATCAAAGCAAACCGGACGTATTCATCTCCGTACTCTCCGAATCCCAGACCGGGTGAAACAGCCACGCCGGCTTCATTGATAAGCATTTTTGCAAATTCTACGGATCCCATTTCTATGAATTGATCCGGAATTCTTCCCCATACAAACATGGTTGCTTTTGGGCTTTCTATTTCCCATCCCACGCGCTCAAGTCCGGATATCAGAGCATCTCTCCTTGTTTTATAGGTATCGCAGATTTCTTTGACACACTCTTGCGGCCCGTTTAGGGCAATGATGGATGCAATCTGGATCGGCTGAAAAATTCCATAATCGAGATAACTTTTTATCCTTCGAAGGGCACCCACGATCTCTTTGTTTCCCACACAAAAGCCCACCCGCCAGCCCGGCATGTTGTAGCTCTTGGAGAGTGAAAAAAATTCCACTCCCACGTCTTTGGCGCCTTTGACCTGAAGAAAGCTGGGTGGCTCATAGCCGTCAAACGCGAGGTCTGCATAGGCAAAGTCGTGAACGATCATGATATCGTGTTCTTTTGCATAATCTACGATTTTTTCAAAAAACTCGATGTCCACGACTTCTGTGGTCGGGTTGTGCGGATAACTGATAATTAATACCTTTGGCCTCGGCCAGGTCTGCCGTGTGGCCTGCATCAGGTTATGGAAAAAGTCGTTGCCGGGACCGACTGGTATACCCCTTACATCGCCTCCGGAGATGATCGCTGAGTAAGGATGGATAGGGTAGGTTGGGTTCGGCGTGAAAACCACATCTCCAGGACGAATGGTAACAAGGATAAGATGGGAGATGCCTTCTTTTGCGCCGATGGTGGCGATGGCTTCGGTGTCTGGATCGATGTCGACGTCATACCGACGTTTATACCAATCTGAAATCGCCATTCTTAACTTGGTAATTCCCATGGATGCAGAATATCGATGATTGTGCGGTTTTTGGGCGGCCTCGGTCAGTTTGTCCACGATGTGCTGTGGTGTGCCGAGGTCGGGATTCCCCATTCCAAGGTCAATAATGTCCTTTCCGGCGTGTCTGGCCTTCATTTTAATCTGGTTAACGGTTGCAAAAACATACGGTGGAAGTCGATCGAGTCTGGCAAACGTTTTCATAAGAATAACCTCATAATATTCATGAACTGGTAAAAATCCGAATTCAGTGGTCAGAAAATGCAATTTGCCATTTATTTACAATACTAAGCGTCTCATGTCAAAAAATTTGTTTTGACTTTTAAATGAACACGAATTAATTTTTCATTTTAATATTGAAAGACGAACCACTTAAAAGGAATCAACATGACAAAACCACTGACGTATGCGGATGCAGGAGTCGATATCGATAAAGCCGACGAATTTGTCGGAAGCATTAAAAAAATTGCCAAACAGACCTTCAGATCAGGCGTGATTAGCGAAATCGGGGGATTCGGCGGGATGTTTTCACTCAACATCGCAAGCATGGAAAATCCGGTTCTCGTTAGCTCAACAGATGGTGTTGGGACCAAACTCAAAATCGCTTTTATGATGGGAAAACACGATACTATCGGCATTGATCTTGTCGCTATGTGTGTGAACGATATCGTCGTTCAAGGTGCAAAACCCTTGTTTTTCCTCGATTACCTCTCCATGGGAAAACTTGACACAACAATCGCTGCGGATGTTATCACCGGTATCGGTGAAGGATGCCGGACGGCCAAATGTGCTCTAATCGGCGGGGAGACCGCAGAAATGCCGGGGTTCTATAAAGATAATGAATATGATCTTGCCGGTTTTGTTGTAGGTCTTGTTGAAAAGAACAAAATAATCGACGGTTCGGGAATCCATGTTGGTGATCAAATCATCGGGATTTCTTCCAGCGGACTTCACAGCAATGGATATTCCCTGGTGCGAAAGATTTGCTTTGAGATTCTCGGATTGAAGATCGACACGTATGTTTCGGAACTCGGCCGAACCATCGGTGAAGAACTCCTGACCCCGACACGGATATACTCTGAGACCGTTCACAGCATTATCAAAGATCTGCCTGTTTTTGGACTTGCCCATATCACCGGTGGAGGAATTACGGACAATATTATTCGGGTTATACCGGAAGGTTGCAACGTTATCTTGCGTAAAAACAGTTGGGATGTGCCGCCTGTATTTACATATTTGCAGCAGGCTGGCAAGATATCGGAAAAAGAAATGATGCGGACGTTCAACAATGGAATCGGTCTTATTGCGGTTGTCCATGAAGAGAGTGCCCAGGAATTTCTGGATCGCCTCATTGCCATGAAAGAGAATGCTTTTTTTATTGGAGAGGTTGCGGAACGAAAGGGGGGGGAAGAACGGGTTCAGTGGGTGTGAAACAAAACATCCACTTTGCTTGTTAATAAGAGCCTACAATGAAACTGAAAATCGGAGATGTCGACAACAAACAGGGCGTTTTAAATCTCAAAAACCGATTCTTAAGGCTGATGAAATGGGTTGAGAACGCACAGAAAGGAAAAGCCGTCTGCAAAGGCTGAGCAGCGAAAAAGGCCGATGCCGGGAGTGCAACGGGAAATATAAGACAGAAATGATAATCCTAGGCATTGAAACCTCCTGTGATGAAACCGCTGCCGCAGTTGTTGCTGACGGCAAAAATATACTATCTTCTATTATATCATCCCAAGTCGCCGTACATCATCCTTATGGCGGTGTTGTACCTGAGTTGGCTTCAAGGAAACATATTGAAGCCATCGTCCCGGTGGTCAATGAGGCATTATCCGCTGCAAACATTGATAAAAAAGAACTCGATGCCATTGCGGTGACCCGCGGCCCCGGACTTGTGGGTGCATTGCTGGTGGGATTCTGCTTTGCCAAGGCGTTTTCATTTGCCCTGGAAATTCCCTGGGTGGGCATCAATCACCTTGAAGGTCATATCAATTCCGTGTTTTTGGAACCAGATCCACCACCGTTTCCATTTGTAGCACTTCTTGCCTCCGGCGGACATACCAGCATCTACCATGTTATTTCTCATACCAGATATGAACTTATGGGCCAGACAAGAGATGACGCCGCCGGAGAAGCCTATGACAAGGTGGCCAAGATGCTCGGTCTTGGCTATCCAGGCGGTGCTGTTATCGACCGGCTCGCCAAAAAAGGAAACCCTGAACAAATTTCCTTTCCCAGGCCGTTTATAGATAAATCAACCTTTGATTTTAGTTTCAGCGGCCTTAAAACATCTGTAAATCGATATATTCAGGTCCATAGTGATGACTACTTGCAACGGATTCCAGATATTGTGGCTGGATTCCAGGAGGCCGTGGTGGATGTTTTGTCATATAAAATTATTCATGCGGCCATTTCAAAAGGATGCGATCATATTGCCATGGTGGGCGGTGTGGCCGCAAATCACCGGTTGAGGGAAAAGATCAGGTATGATGCCGAAGGCAAAGGGTTAACGGTTCATATTCCATCTGTTGAGCTTTGCGGTGATAATGCCGCCATGATTGCTGCCGTCGGATACCACCATTTAAAAAATGGCATCGTGTCCGGTCTGGGAGATGATGTGTTTTCAAGGGTTAAGAAATAGGGCCGAATATCGAGTGTTGAACCTATCCATACTGCGCATTATTCATACCGCAACAAAATGATTACCGACAACTCGAGAATCCTTTTTAAACGTTCCAAATGACACCCTTGACTTGTAGAGATAAAAGAGGTACCGATAAACAAAATTTTATCAGAGCTTTTGAAGAAAAGCCGATGGTTTCCATACAGGATTTGGACGACGTTCGTGTGATTTTCTAACTTCAAGAAAGTAACCCAAAGATTCTCATTTATTTTCATGCGAGATTAAGGTGTAAAAGGAACAGAGACCCTTGAAAATAATTATAGTTGGTGCCGGTGAAGTCGGCTTTCATATTGCAAGTCATCTGGCTCAAGAAAACAAGGATGTTGTTGTTATTGACAAGGATTT
>JAFDCA010000668.1 GCA_019313025.1 Deltaproteobacteria bacterium | reverse complement strand
TAGCCGTCTACCCGCCGGACAGAGCATCGGGATACGCCATATATCCAATGCCCCCGTGGGATGAAAGATAAATTGTAGGGCTAAATTTTTTGTATGTATATGAGTGTAAATTCGTAAAGACATGTGGACAACCATCTTTGTTTCCGGGATTTCTTTGGGTTCGTTTTATGTACTCGTTGCGCTTGGTTTTGCCCTCATATTCGGAGTCACCCGGAATTTTAACCTTGCCCATGGTGAGTTGCTCGTCCTGGCCGGTTACTCAGCTTACTGGCTATGGAAAGTATGGGCGCTCCCCTTTGTCTTTACATTTCCTGTCGCTATTTTATTAATACTCATCATCTGTCTATTACTCCAGCGATTATTTGCCCGTCTACGTGATCCCATAGAACTGAACTCCATTGTGCTTAGCTTTGGTATAGCCGTTTTGATTCAAAACATTATGCTTTTTTGTTTTTCAGGTGACTATCGACTCATAAGGATTCCGATTTTAAATCAGGGACTTCGCATACCCGGAGTATACATCAGTTACAGCCAGCTCACCCTGCTGTTACTATCTTTGATCACTCTTGGAATACTTTACCTGCTGATGCATCGGACTTATCTGGGAAAAGCCCTGAGAGCCACTATCCAAGACAAAGATGCCGCCGCTCTGACAGGTATTAACGTAGCAGCCATGGGAACACTTGCTTTTTGTATCGGCGCCGTCCTTATCGGACTGGCCGGTCCTCTTTATGGATGCATTCACTATCTATATCCAACCACCGGTCATGAAGCCACTCTGGTAGCAATTACCATTACCATTTTTGCAGGAGTCGGGCGTCTGGGAAGTATTATTCTTGCAGGCTGGATTTTAGGGCTGGCGGAATCTTTTACCGTTGTCCTTTGTGGTGCCAGCTGGCGAGAGTTGGTCAGTGCAGTTTTGCTCCTCACTCTCTTGGCTTTGAGACCACACGGCATTTTGGGCAAAGGAGAACGATGAAAGATTTTATTTTGACAGGATGAACCGGATTCTCAGGATAGACTGTTGTTCCATTTTTCTGATGAAAATGGAACAATAACAGAAAGTTACTATCCAGTTAATCAAGAAAATTAATCAAAAATTGTTTGAGGAAATATGGAATACCGAGAACTAACCGAGAAAATTATCGGTTGTGCTTATCGTATATATAATAAAATAGGATTTGGTTTTCTTTAGAGTGTATATGAAAAATGTATGTTAATTGAATTGCGTAAAGAAGGTCTTAATGCCGAAGCGCAAAGACAATTAACAGTATCTTATGATAATGAGATTGTTGGAGAATTTATAGCCGATATTATCGTTGAAGATACAGTTATTTTGGAACTTAAATCCGTTAAACGAATTGTAAAAGCCCATGAAGTACAACTGGTCAATTATCTTGTTGCAACAGGTAAACCAGTCAGATTGGTTTTGAATTTTGGCGAAAGAAAGGTTGAAATTAAGCGTAAAATAAAAGAATTAAAGTAATAATAAGCAGAATATAAAATATCTTGTTTATCTTGTTAATCGTGTCAAAAAACAAAATGGTTTTTTTTGTTCAAAAGAATAGAATCAAAAAAACAAAGCCCTATAGTGTCGGTATTGTTCTGGGGCTTTTGGCGCTGATCACATTGCCGCTGATAGTCCAGTCCAATGACTATATTCTTCAGATTTTTACCCATGCCCTGCTTCTGGCCTCTTTGGCATTGGCCTGGAATCTTTTAGGAGTCAGCGGTTCCATTTCCCTGGGACACGCGGCTTTTTTTGGTGTAGGTGCCTATAGCTCCGCCCTGCTCAGCCTCGATCAGGGTCTGTCCCCATGGCTTACCATTCCCATAGCCGGGTTATTCGCAGCAGGTTTGGGGATGATGATGGGCCTGATTTGCCTGCGTTTAAGGGGCGCCTACTTTGCACTGGCGACTCTGGCATTTGTTGAAATTCCCAGAGTATTAACGGACAACTGGGATGCATTGACTCGGGGGTCTCTTGGGCTGGTCGGCATATCCGGACTACCAACCCTTCGTCTGGGAGATTGGTATGTCGATTTTGGATCCAGCACTGCGGCATCATATTATCTAATGTTCATGTATTTTTTAGTATTGCTGAGTCTGGTAACGTTTGTGTTTCGATCCAACTTTGGACTGGCACTTCAGGCGATTCGAGAGGAAGAAGTTGCTGCGGAAGCTGTCGGCATCCAAACAGACCGATTCCGCTTGTTTTTCTTGCTGCTGAGTGCATTTTTTACCGGCATAAGCGGCGCATGCTATGCCCATCTGGTTCGCTATATCGAGCCCGGTCTTGTCTATGGACTTCATTTTTCAGCCATACCCATGATTTTTGCCATATGTGGGGGACGATTTACAATTCTTGGCCCTGCCCTTGCAGCTATGGTGTTATACCCCGTGGATCAGTTTATTTTTCACCCGCTGCTGCCGGCAGGTCACGAATTTCTTTACGGTGCTGTATTAATTTTGACCGTGCTGTTTGTGCCCAATGGGTTCTGGGGGAGGCAACGAAGCATGTAATGATACTATTACAACTGAAATCTTTGAGTAAAACTTTTAACGATTGCTGCGCTCTTTGCAATATCGATTTTACCGTCAGCGAAGGAGAGATCGTGGGTCTGGTAGGTCCCAATGGTGCCGGTAAAACCACATTGTTTAATTTGGTCTGTGGTCAACATCGTCCCACCAGCGGAAAAATTTTGTTTGACGGCACTGATATCACGAATTTTAAACCACATAAGATCTGCCGTTTGGGTGTCAGCAGAACGTTTCAATCGTCCAGGCCATTCCCTCGTATGAGCACGCTGCAAAATGTGTTGGTTGGCCATATTTTCGGTAAAGTATTTTCTCTTCATACCACTTTTGAAGATAAACAGATGGCAAAAGAGCTTTTAGAAATTGTCGGCATCGCCCATAAAGCCGATACACCCGCCGGACAACTCACCCTCAGTGAACAGCGGCGACTGGATTTGGCCCGGGCTTTGGCAACACGCCCTAAACTGTTACTTTTAGATGAAGTGGCGGCAGGGTTCAGTCCGGTTTTGGTAAAGCAGGCGATCCAACTGATAAACAGGGTACGAGAACGAGGTGTAACCCTTCTCATCATTGACCATTTTTTAAACTTGAGTTTAAAAGTTTCCGACCGTTTACTGGCACTAGATCACGGAGAAAAAATTGCGGAAGGACCTCCCCATACGGTCATGCGAGACCGTGATGTTCTCCAAGCATATCTGGGACTTCGACACCAAGAGTACAAAGATTCGCACAATGATTAACAGAATAATGATATGAGTGCAAAATTAACTTGTGAGACACCAAGGCATTTTGAATATCGAATAAGGAATGATGAATGTCGAAGGAAAGAAAATATGATATAGAAGAACGCCTGATAGATTTTGCCGTTCGGATTATTCGAACCGCTGAATCTTTGCCAAAAACAAAAGCAGGAAATCATATCCCCGGACAGCTTACTCGTTGTGGCACATCGCCTGCTCCCAATTATGGCGAAGCTCAAAGTGCAGAGTCTATTGCTGATTTTATTCATAAAATGAAACTATGTCTTAAAGAACTAAGAGAAACAAGAGTATGGCTGTAATGATCATAAGAGCCCATCTAATAAAACCGGAGTCAAAACTAAGGCCTTTAATAGATGAAAATAACGAATTAATTTCTATTTTTGTTAAAAGCATTAATACAGCCAAACAAAAATCAAGAAAAAAATCATAATTCGATATTCTACATTCTACATTCGATATTCTTAGGAAATTAATATATTTATAATATATCAGTACGTAGCTTTTTTTAAAGTTAACGGTTTAAAAATTGATTTAATCTCTGATCCGGATCCCTGGCACCTGGCCCCTGACACCTGAAATCTGAAACCTGAGGAAAATTATGGACACTCAAAAACCCCTTTTAAAAATATGCAACCTTAGTTTTCATTATGGCGACATTCAGGTATTGAAAAAGATCAATCTGACCGTATGCGCCAATCAGATCATTTCCGTTGTTGGCGTCAATGGTTCGGGAAAGACCACCTTAATGAAGGCCGTCGCAGGGATTCTCCGTCCCATCAAAGGGGTTATTCACTATCAACATGAGGAAATACAAACACTTCCAGTATACGATATCGTCCGCCGGGGCCTTGTTTATGTACCGGAGGGAATGAATGTTTTCCCCTTTATGAGCGTGATGGAGAACCTGGATGTCGGTGCTTTTGTCGCTAGAGAAAAGAAGAGGGAGCGACGCTCCTTTGTATTCGAAATATTTCCTGTACTTGCCGAAAAACGCCGACAAATGGCCGGAACCTTGAGTGGTGGTCAGAAAAGAATGCTCACCATTGCTCGCGGTTTGATGAGCGGTCCTCGACTTATTCTCTTGGACGACCCTTTTCTGGGGCTGGCACCAAAGGATGTGAATCGGCTGTGCAATACGTTCAGACAGATTCGCGGTCACGGCGTAACGCTGTTTTTAGCGGGTCAGCATGTGCGGAGAATTTTGAGAGTAGCGACCAAGTCGTATCTATTGGAAGAAGGAAGAATAACGCTGGCAGGCAGTGGAGAACAGCTTATAGGTCATCCGCACTTGCGTGAAACTCTTTTTGGGATTGTCGCTGAATCCGGAATTGAAATTCCATAAGAATCAAAATCTGCATTCCCAAATTTCAAAAGATTCCATGGAATCAAATGATTGGAAGTTAAAGATTTGTTGACTTAATACATAACTTTAGGATATTGTTCATTTAATGATTTATTTTTTACATCTTTAATTCTAAACGTGGAGGTTAAACAATGACCGAGGGACTCAAGCCTGGCATCACTCATGAAATTGAACGAGAAACCACCGAAGACATGTCTGCACAAAAAGTCTACCCTCATGTGCCGAACGTTTACGCCACCAGGGCCATGGTCGGGCATATTGAAGAGGTGTGCGCCGATTTGGTTCTCCCCTATCTTGGGGAGGGAGAACAAACCGTTGGAACCGGTATGAAATTCAAACACATGGCAGCTACGCCTTTGGGGATGAAGGTTCGGTTTAGTGCCAAATTGACGGATGTTGACGGCCCCAAACTGGCTTTTGAAGTGGAGGGATTTGACGAGGTGGATAAGATTGGTGAAGCCACTCATTATCGTTTTATTATCAATGCCGAAAAATTCAACAGCCGAGTCGCAAAAAAGGCGGGAAAGTAGTACCAGAGATCAGGAATTTTGGGCTCTGAAAGTTTTCGTGTCCTTTATTTTGAAATAAAATTTGTTAAAAAAAGAATCAAAACTTAATGCTCTAATTGATGAAAATAATGAGTTAATTGCTATTTTTGTCAAAAGCATTAATACGGCCAAACAAAAGAGAATAAAAAAATCATAATTCGATATTCGACATTTAATATTTAAAATACTCTGTTAAAACAATTCTATTTTCATACATTTCACAAATAATTGGTTGTTTCGAAAGGAGGGGTTAATCATGGCGATACCGGATCCGATACGGCAACTGGATGGGATTCTTAAACCTAAAAGTGTGGCCGTTATCGGCGCCTCAACCAGCCCGGACAAAATGGGCCATGAAATTCTGAAAAACATCATCGACAGCGGTTTTAAAGGTACTGTTTATCCCATCAACCCTAAGGCTGATATTATTCTTGATCTGCCCTGTCATAAAAGCGTTAAGGATATTGCAGAACCACCGGACCTGGCTGTTGTTATCATTCCTGCCCGATTTGTTCCTCAGGCGGTTCAAGAATGCGGTGAAGCCGGTGTGAAGGGTGCGGTGATTATTACCGGTGGCTTTAGTGAGGCCGGTGACGAAGGTGAAGCGCTTCAGAATCAGGTTGTAGAAGCAGCCCAAAAATTCGGTGTGCGTATTATCGGACCCAACTGCCAGGGGGTAAACAATCCCCATCATCCTCTGTGTGCGTCCTGGCCTCTCTTGACCTAT
>JAFDCA010000667.1 GCA_019313025.1 Deltaproteobacteria bacterium | reverse complement strand
CGGTAATCGCTTTGGCCACATTGCCTGCTCCGGTGTTGTAAGCCGCAACGGTCAGTAAATAGGCAATCGCCGGATTTTTAATTCCTGCGAAATAGACATTTTTTGTTAGGTCCAAATAGCCCACTCCCAGATTGATATTGTTTTCAGGATTGTAAAGAAATTTGGCCGAAGGTTTCTTATCCTCATTATAAACATGCTTATACGCATCCCGTCCGCCTGAAACAGGAACCAGTTGCATTAAGCCGAATGCCGGAATATGGGAACGGGCCATAGGGTTAAAATATGACTCGGTATGAATGACGCCGAATACGATGCTGGGATCTATGTTTCGCTGTTTGCAATATTTAAGGACGATGGGTTTATATCGATCAGCACGAATTTTCAGGTGCTCCGGCACCATCTGAACCTCAACGGATACAACCTTTTTCGGTGGCGCGGCCTGTTGAGGAATAAGTTTTGAAGTTATCTTCAATTTTTGTCTGAGCCGCTTTCGGACAAATTCATCGACGTTTTCTGGAGAAAGGGTTTTTTTGCCCTCAACAGAAACCTGTCCTGCAAGCGGATTTTTACCTGTCGGCCATCGGTCCGACATCATGCGTTTAAGTTGGCGCTTAATTTTTTCAGTGGCAGCCTGTTCTGGATTTTTTTCATCCTTTGATACAAGGACCTCAAGAGATATCTTGCCTTTTTCAAAATCCACCTGAGTTCGACTGTCTTTCTCGGGCCCATAATCCACCCAAACCTTTTTGGTGGAACCGACAAATTCTCCCCACTTGGCTTTTATCGCAGCCTGGTAGGCGGCGTAATCCTTTTCCTGATCATCGATGAAACTACCAAATTGTTTATTTTCTTGTTTCACAAAAGCCTGGAAATCGTTATCTGCAGCAAACGGTGGATGTAGGTTCGCTAAAGAGAATAATAAAGATAGGACAGCGAAAAGAATACATTTTGTTTTATTCATTGTGACGCTCCAAAAAATTTTCAATGTTTTTTTGTCGGAAATAAATTAAGGATCCAAAAACGTTATCCAAGATTGAGACCAAAACTCGCGTCGCATTGATAGGATAATAGAATAAAGGCTTTTAAAAAACAAAACTTACATACAACTTTACGATCTTGCATTCAGATTTTCAATATGATAAATTATATCAATGGCATTATGTATATTAATTTTTTTAAAAAATTGTCAACACAAATTCATTCCGCCTTCTGATTTCTTTGATTCATATATATCATTAGAACTCGGGGGCTATTGCGATTTTACCAATTGACACCGGCCATGATCTGAAGATGCATGATTCCCCAATATTTTTCTAATAGATTTGGATCGTCTTTTAGCAAGTACTACAAAAAATGGTATTCAGGATTCGTTTGTGCTGTTCTGATCACCCTTCTGGTTGTGCTCTTGCAGCGCTTTTCTTTTATGCAAATTCTGGAGGCCAAAACACTTGATGTCCGGTTCTCAACAATTGAACCCCCAGAAACCGCATCTATAGATGTTGTTCTGGTTGGAATCGATGATTCTAGTTTGAAATATTTTGCCGACAATAACATTTCCTGGCCATGGCCAAGAAATTTTTATGCACATCTTCTAGACTACTTGACCAAATCAGGTGCTAAATCTGTAATTTTTGATCTTTTATTTTATCAGCACGATATCGACCGAAGCGAATCTGACGGCACTGAAACAGATAATATTTTTGCCAACGCCATTCAAAAAAATGGCAACGTCATCCTGGCAAGCCAATTGACCCACGAAGACCTCGGTTCCTACTTCGATCCTTCAAGATTCTATCTCGATATCAACAAGAATGCTGACGTCACCTTACCCCAATTTAACGGCATTCTTGCGCCAATAGATTCTTTGCTTCATGAGACACATCATTTGGGTATCGTGAATGTGGAACCAGACTCCGACGGCATCATCCGAAGGGTTCCTTTGATCTATCCGTTCAGCGACCGTTTTTTACCGCAGATAGCAGTCAGCGCCTTTCTGTCTTCCCAAAAAATGCCGGTAGATTTGCAGCTGACATCAAAACACATGGAAATCGGTGAAACACACGTTCCTCTCGATAATACCGGAAACTATCTCATTCACTGGTATGGTCGTAAAGACACTTGTCAATTCATCAAATGTATTCCGATTTCGGCAGTCATCCAATCCGCCTCCGCCATTCAGACTGGTGTTACACCACAGTTTTTGCCGGATATTTTTAAAGATAAATTTGTCATCATCGGCGCAACCGCCGGCGGGCTTATGGATTTGAAATCGACACCCGTTTCAGAGATTCAACCTGGTATGGAAATTTGGGCCACCATTCTCCTCAACCTGATCAGGAAAGATTTTATCCAGCACAGCAGTTTATTTTTAAATGCATCACAGGTGTTGATTGTCTCCTTTATCATATTCATGTTCATCACGCGAATTCACAGTATTGCCTCACATTTTCTGGTTCTTTTCATAGCGGTCATCATTGGGGTTGAAACGTTTTGCGCATGGCGGTTTTATAAGCTGGCATTGAACTTTACTATGCCCATGTCCGGTTTAATTTTTTCCTACTTAACTCATACGTCCCTCGGGTTTTTCGTTGAAGGGCAGGCAAAAAGAAAAATAAGCAAGGCCATGGCACGTTACCTTCACCCGGATCTTGTGCAACAAATTGCACAGGATCCGGAACAGGTTAAAATGGGTGGGCAGGAAGTGGAAGCGACGGTCATGTTTTCAGACATCTATGATTTTACTACCATTTCAGAAAGTTTTACACCCCATGAACTGGTTGCTCATTTGAACAGCTACTTTTCAGATATCAGTAATTTTATTCTTGATCACGGCGGCATGCTGGACAAGTATACCGGCGACGGCATCATGGCTATTTTTGGAGCACCCCTTCCAAGAAACGATCATGCCCTGTTAGCATGCCGGGCGGCATTGGCCCACAAGGATTTCAGCATTAAACTGGGAAGCGGAAATCATTTTTCCGTCTCAGATCAATTCCACAGCCTTACACGACTTGGAATTCATTCAGGTAAAATTGTTGCCGGCAATATTGGATCCAGTCGGAGAATGGATTATACGGCCATCGGAGATACGGTAAACCTCTCCGCACGTCTGGAAGGCGTTAACAAGATTTACAAGACAAAAATCATTATCAGTAACGCCACTTTTGAGTTGATTAAAAATGAATTCATTTGTAGGGAATTAGATTTTTTAAGGGTAAAAGGTAAAAAGACTCCCACACGGATTTATGAATTAATCGCCCATAGGAATCTTGCCGACAAGGATGCATATCAATGGATTGAAAAATACCATACGGCCCTAAACGCTTATCGCCAGGGAAATTGGGAAAACGCCGGCACCTTGTTTGAGGCGCTCGCTACAGAGATAGACAACGATCCACCCAGTTTGGTCATGGCAGAACGTTGTAGGTATTTAATTGAAAATCCCCCCAAACACTGGGACGGTATTCTAAAACTCGAGGTCAAATAAAATGAAACGGTATTTATATATGTTAATTCCGGTTATTTTTTTCTCTACAGGAATTGTAATTGCCCAAATATCAACAATCCATATAAAGCGAGATCGAGCATTATTACGCAAAGGTCCTGGATCATTTTATGAAGTGATTACCGCAATGCCCAAAGGTACCACATTAAACGCAATTGAAGCTGTGGATGGTTGGATCAAAGTCAATTTCCAGAAAAAGACCGGATTTATATCTGAAAAGGTTACTGTGGAAGCTGTATCTCAAAAAGATTTTTTTACTCAAATGGCATTTCAACCGGCCACACTTAACCTGTCTCGTCATGGCATGGCTGCCGGCGCCAAGGGGTTTGCCATGCGTTTTGCAGAGCGGATTAATGGAAACAGCCAGCTGATTGATCGGTTCGGCGCTTTCCATTTGGACCCCGGAGCCTATTTACGCTTTAAAAATGAGACGTATAAAAATCAAAATTTGTCGAAACTGCGCAAACGATTTCCAATACCCAAAGATGAGGTTCGCAGTGATTTTTCGATGTTAGAAGAGGGAATCGGCCTGGGTATTGCCTCTAAAATCGGAACGCTAAATATTTACGACAATAAAGCTGTCACCGATTACATTAATTTCGTGGGAAATCTTCTCGTCGAGGCCACCTCCGGTTATGATCTTTCTTTTAAGTTCTTTGTGATCGATCAACCTTTTGTTAATGCATATGCCTGTCCGAGTGGATATATTTTTGTAACCAAGGGTCTGCTTCAATTAATAAAAAATGAGGGAGAACTTGCTGCTGTTCTGGCTCATGAAATCGCCCATATTGTCTATCAACATGGAATGCAAGAGTTGAAAAAAAGAAAACCGATTATTATCGCTGAAGACGCCTTTTCCCAGCTTAACGCAGAACTGCCTCAAGAAAAGGACGATAAGTTTAAGGAACTTGAAGCAGAACTGGACGATTTTGCCCTGGCCGTTTACGAAACCATATTTTCCGGGCGTCTCTCTCAATATGAAGTGGAGGCGGATCGTTTTGGGATGATTTTTTCTGCTCGATGCGGGTATCATCCCGGCTTAATGGCCCATCTCCTTGAACGTATGATAATATCCCAAACGTTATCAAGCAATGATCATTACACCCAGGAGCAGAATAAAAAACGCCTTGATAGTATTAAAAGTGCTTTAAATTCCGGCCGCTGGAAAGGAAATTTTAATAATTTTGAAAAAAGATGGCAAACATATATGGCCCGGTTAAGGTAATCACATTTTCTGGAGCACAAAAGGGACGCAAAAAAGTGAACCGCTAATCTTTCAGAGTCTTTTCTTCCTTGAGTTTAATATAAACCCATATAGAATTTCTTGATGTGCGAAGGCCTGATTGACAGGAGCTCTCCTGTATGTTAGCAAGTAGGTCAACCTCGGTTCGCCGTGAACAATTTGCGAGCCTGTTTTTAAACAATGAGGTGTCGGATTGAGCGTCTTTTCCAGAATGAGAATATTCCTTTCTCCGTTGGTGGCTCAGCCGTTGGGCGCCATAGGCCGGTATTTTCTGGAAATGATCAGCGAGGGATTCCGTATGGCCGGGTTCCTCTATATCATTTTTTCGGTTGCCTGGCGGCACCGCAAAGATGGTCGTAAAATCATTTTTCAGGACGTGATCTCCCAAATTTATTTCACTGGAGTACAATCCATACCCCTCGTTTTCCTGGTGGCCCTTCTCCTGGGAGGGCTCTTGATCATCCAATCTGCAGAATACCTCACCTCGGTGGGAGAAGAGTTTTTCGGTACCCTGGTGAACGTAATCATCATCCGTGAGCTGGGCTCGCTCCTCACCGCAATCATCGTCCTTCTTCGCTCTGGCGCAGCAGTGGCCACTGAGATGGGCTACATGGCCGTTCTCAAAGAGACCAAAGGTATCGAAATGATGGGAATAAACCCGGTGCACTATCTCGCCGTACCAAGGGTAATTGGAATATCAATTTCCATGATCTGTCTTTTTGTATGCTTCAGTATCATCTCGATTTTAGGAGGTATGTTGTTAACTTGGATGATAACAAATCTTGAGATGACCAACCTGATAAAAGAGTTGTCACAATCCATCGGGGCCATAGACCTTTTTGTAGGGATGACCAAATCTCTGTTTTTCGGAATCTTCGTTTCAATAGTCTCGTTGTATCACGGGTTCAACGCGGCAGGTGCCTTGACCTCCATCCCTCCAAGGGTATCAAAGGCCATGGTGGAAGGGCTGATTCTGTGTATTTCTTTCAGCGCGATAATCTCCGCGCTCTTCTATCTTTAACGGAGGCCAGGTGGTGGAAAAGAAGAATAATATTCTGATAAACCTGAACAAAGTAAGTCTGATGGATTCCGATAACAACAGCCGCATCCTCCACAATATTTCAATGGAGATAAAAGCAGGTGAAAAAAAACTCATACATGCAATGCCTTACAGTCCTGCGGTCCACCTTTTGAGAATATGTGCCACCATGTATCCGCCGACATCGGGCACGGTCACTTCTTTGGGCAGGATAACGAACGAGATGAGTTTTAGGAACCTTTTACTGATAAAAAGATACATCGGCTTTGTGGAAAGGGTCTCTTCCCTCATCAGCAACAAATCCCTTTTCGAAAACGTCACTTTGGGTCTTAGATACCACAATAATATCTCCATTAATGAGGCCCGCCGGCATGCACACACGTTTCTTTTGCATTTCAACCTTTTGAGAAATATAAACGATAGACCAGCTCAAATTCCTCCTGAGAAACTCAGGATGGCACTATTTTGTAGGGAATTGATACTGGCGCCGAACCTTATGATTCTTGAAAAACCGTCCTACGGTCTGAGCCGCGACGAACTAAATTTT
>JAFDCA010000666.1 GCA_019313025.1 Deltaproteobacteria bacterium | reverse complement strand
CCGGGGATCGAGATTCCGGACGAAATGGTTAAACGGATGGTCGATACCCCAAAAGAGAAACAACCCGAAGAGGGGATTAAAATTTGTATCGAATCTATTCAACGGCTTAAAGAAGTGAAAGGGGTTCACGGTTTTCATGTCATGGCCATTGAATGGGAAGAGATGGTGCCCGAGATTGTGGAGAAATCCGGTCTGTATCCCAGGCCGAGTGTTGAGTAGTTCTTCACTGTTAGATCGGAGGATAGCCTCAATGATTTAAAAATCGGGGGCGCCAGAATCCGCCCATTGCTATGGGGGTAACAATATATAGTTAAGCTTAAGGGTAAGCGGGTCAATGTCCAATAACTCAGGTGAAGCGTTCCTGATAATACAGGAATTCTACAGGACATGCAGATGACCATAATATAAGGAGGGTTATTATGACTGAAAAAAAAAGAATTTTAGTTGTCGATGATGAGCCTGATTTCTGTTCCATCGTACAAGGGCAGTTGGAAAAGGAGGGCTTTGAGGTTGATGTTGCTTATAACGGTGTTGAAGGTTTGGAAAAAGTCCATGCAAATCGGCCGGACGCCATTGTTCTGGATGTAATGATGCCTGAAATGGACGGATACGAGGTGTGTAAGAAACTAAAAGCCGATGAAAAATGTGTCGATATTCCCATCATTCTGTTAACCGCAGTGGCATCCCATGTGACGTCAACCCGATATACCCATCGGGATGGAATGGCGACGGAGGCGGATGACTATATCGCCAAACCAGCTTCAGCAGAACAAATTACGGAAAGTATCAAACAGCTTCTCGGCTAACCGGACAGCAAAAACGGTTCCGTATGTGTGACGACAATCTTCAGTTGAAGATTGATGATATTAGCTATTCAATTTTCAAACGTCAATCTTCAATTTAAAGGAGGGGATAATGTCATCCCAGATTATTGAGATTAAAAGGAAGAAAAAAAGCACTTTCAAAGAACATGTGATGGATCTTCTCCCAGAAGGAGGGAACCTGAATCTGTGTTTAACGTGCGGGATGTGCTCGGCGGGTTGCCCGGCAACAGGACTGGAAGATATGGATCCCAGAAAATTTCTTCGTTTGGCATCTTTGGGTCTCGACGATGAGATTTTGAATTCCAAGTGGGCATGGACGTGCACCATGTGCACCCGCTGTGTGTACGCATGCCCTATGAAAATCGATATCCCAGCACTTGTTTTTAACATCCGCAGCAACTGGCCTAAAGAAGATCAGCCCAAGGGCATTCGGGGATCTTGTGAAATGGCGCTTAAGAACGATACGTGCAGTGCCATGGGTGCCAATGAAGAAGACTGGCGATTTGTGGTCGAAGATGTTGCTGAAGAAGTCCGGGAAACACAGCCCGGGTTTGAAGACCTTCAAGCCCCTATGGATAAGGAAGGTGCCTATTTTTTTCTTAACCAAAATTCTCGCGAACCGGTAACCGAGCCGGATGAGATGGTGCCGTTGTGGAAAATTTTACACCTTGTGGGTGCCGATTGGACATATGGCTCCAAGGGTTGGGCTGCGGAAAACTACTGTCTCTTCTGTGCAGATCTGGAAAATTGGGAGAAAATTGTTCGGGTCAAGGCCAAAGCGGTGGATGACCTTAAATGCAAGGTCTGGCTCAATACAGAGTGAGGACACGAACTTTTTGCAGTCCGGGTCGGATTGCAAAGATTCAATATTGAACATAACTTTGAGTGCAAAAGCATCATTCAGTATTATGCCCAGTGGATTCGGGAAGGAAAACTGAAGGTGAATTCCGACTGGAACAAGGATCTGAAAATAAAGTTTACGGTACAGGATCCATGCCAGCTGGTTCGAAAGAGCTTCGGTGATCCGGTGGCAGAAGACATGCGGTATGTTGTAAAATCGGTGGTGGGCGAGGAAAATTTTATTGATATGAATCCCAACAGGTCGAACAATTACTGTTGCGGCGG
Source organism: Deltaproteobacteria bacterium (assembly GCA_019313025.1). The sequence goes on along the minus strand of JAFDCA010000666.1, from coordinate 4,309 downwards.
CGGTGGCGGATTCCTGCAATCCGGATTTCCCGAGGCCCGGCGTTATTACGGCAAGCGTAAATTTGAACAGATCATGGAAACCGGAGCTGATTACTGTCTGACACCTTGCCACAACTGCCATGCACAAATTCACGATTTGAAAGAACATTATGACGGGAAGTACCACACGACGCATTTATGGACCATTATATGCTTGTCTTTGGGGATTCTCGGTGAAAATGAACGTGAGTATCTCGGGTCGGATTTGGCCGAGTTCGGGTTATAGGAGACGTTGCGCTATTAATTCACGTATCGTTTGCTTTTACAAATATCTCTACGAATAACCTGCCCCAGAAGATGGTGCAGGTTTTTTGTCTCGCAAGAATCGATATGATCAAATTTTGATTGCCGCTTTATAGGTAAAACGGGGTTTCCTTAACGCTATGACCGGCGTGTTCCCTTTGCGGGGGAGTCTTTCGGTCAATAAGTGATGATTTTCCAATGCAAGTATATTGTATCTTGGGCGATGAACGGGTCATGCGTTCAAAGTCGCCGACCATATTTTCAACGGTGCTGAAACGGATCGGAATAAAAGGCGCATATGTGCCGTTCAGAGTCGAACCCGACCAGATCGGTTCGGCGTTGCAAAGCCTGAAAATTCTGAATATCGCCGGCGCAAATATAACGATACCCTATAAAGAAAAAGTCATACCGCACCTGGACATTCTCTCAGAGGGCGCAAATATTATCGGTGCCATCAACACCGTCGTTCGTAACGGGAATATACTGAAAGGATACAATACCAACGCCATTGGTTTCATGGATGCCCTGAGTGAATCGGGATTTGACCTTGAGGGGAAATCAGCCCTGGTTTTCGGTACCGGGGGAGCCGCCAAAGCCATTGTGTTTATTTTGAATTGGTTGAGAACAACCTCTATTTTCGTTTCCGGCCGAGACGAAATCAAAACACGCCAAATGGTCGATCGTTTCGGAGGAGAAGCCCTAAGCCTTGATGAACTTGCGGATAGAACCTTGTCCGTCAACATCGTGGTCAACACCACTTCTGTTTCAAGCCCTGATGAGTCTCCGGAAATGAAAGTATTCGTTGACAAACTCGGTATAAAGGATTGTGAGATGGTGGTGGATCTCAATTATGGCCGCATTGAAAATTTCTGGCAGGATATGGCCCGACGCATTGGTGCAAGGTTCATGGATGGTCTGCCATCCCTTGCATATCAGTCCAGGCGCACTCTGGCGCTCTGGACAGGAATCCAGGTGCCTCCCGAGGAATTTATAAAGGCGCTTGACGAAAAATTCTAACTATCAAGTCTTGACGGGAAGTAAAACGGTAAACACACTCCCTTTTCCAGGCTCGCTTTCTACATCGATGAGTCCGCCCATGGAATCGAGAAGTCCTTTGACGATGGGCAGCCCAAGACCGGTTCCGGTAATGTATCGGGTTTTATCGTCTTTTACCCTGTAAAACCGATCAAAGATTTTATCCAGATATTTGTCGGCGATACCAAATCCATTGTCTTTAACCCTTACCCGTACGTTGATTCCGGCCATTTCAACCGTTATGATAATATCTCCACCATCTTGTGTGTAATTAATGGCATTGGTAATCAGATTTCCAAAAATACTTTCAAGGGCAATGGGATCGGCGATGAGTTCGGGAAGGGGTGTTTCCGGAAGTTCGAGTGTAAGAGATTGTTTTTTTTGACTGGCGCGGGTTTCTAAAAACTCGATGATATTTTTAAGAATCTCTTCGAGTCGGATCGGCTGGGGTTCATGACAAATAATTCCTTCCTCGATCATTGAAAGATCAAGCAGGTCCCCGATCAGCGCGATGAGCCCCCTGGTTTTTTCTTGAGCACGGGCAAGTATGTTCTGGTCCTGAGCGTAATCCTCTCCGACCATGTCCTTAATAACAAGAGCAAGTTGCTCATGAATGGTTGAAAGGGGGGATCGAAGTTCGTGGGATACTTTTGCTACAAATTCTGATTTAAGCTGATCCAATAACTTCATATCAGAAATATCCACAATATTGAGAACCGCTCCGAGACATTCTTTTCTTTCACCCAAAACCGGTTGTCCTCTGGCCAAAAGATGTTTTTCATTTGAGACAGAAAATTCATAATCCCCCAGATCATCATAATCCACATATTTTCCACGGGAAATTTCCATGACCAGTTGACACAGTTCCTTGTCAGGAAGATACGCTTCTATTTCTTTACCGGCTATCAGATCGGGGTCGAGACCGAGAAGGTGCTTAAAGGCCGGATTCATCAACACCACCATTCCTTTAGAATCGGTCACCACAACCCCGCTTGGGAATGATTCGATGATGGTGCGTACGCGGCTTTTTTCCGTATCCAGATCGGATAAGGTTCGATTTCTCTCCTGCTCAAGCTTTTCAGCCTCTCGAACGAAACGAATCTTCTCCCAGGCGCGATGGACGACGATTCTAAGCTGGTCAGGTTCAAAAGGCTTGGGAATGAAATCATAGGCCCCTTGTTTCATGGCTTCGATGGCGGTTTCTACCGTGGCATATCCTGTAATCACAATAACTTGAATTTGGGTGTTCTGCTCTCGAATTCTCGCCAATACTTCCAGCCCGTCCATGCCCGGCATTTTTAAGTCAAGAAGGACAATATCGACGCTGTCCTTATTAATGATATCCATTGCTTGGTCTCCGCGAGACGCCTTTTGGACCTGATAGCCGGCCCGAGAAAGGATACGTTCAGATGCATCACGAATGTCTTGCTCGTCATCAACAACCAACACCACGGCGTCAGGTTTTATTTCCAAATTCGCCTCCTTCCTTTTCATTCAGGCCGATGGGAAGTATGATAGAGAATATTGCTCCTTTTCCGGGTGTGCTTTCAGCACGGATTTGGCCCCCATGATTTTGAACGATTCGGTAGGCCAGGCTGAGACCCAGACCGGTTCCCTTTCCTTCGTCTTTGGTGGTAAAAAAAGGTTCGAAAATGTGGGGAAGATGCGCTTCGGATATTCCCGGGCCTGTGTCGGATATTGCTATACATACCTGTTCACCGCCGGAAAGAAGATAACTCTTTACGGAAAGTGTCCCCCTCCCCTCCATGGCCTGGGCTGCATTGAGTATAACATTCATAAACAGATGATACAGCTGCTGTATGTCGGAAAGAACCAGTGGAAGTGACGGGGCCAGATCCTTTTTTATTACGATATTATGGAATAAGGTCTGGCTTTCCAAAAGAAAAAGCGTCCGGTTAATTGCTCGGTTAATGTCATGGGGTCGCATTAAATGGCGTGTCTGCCGGGTAAACTCTAAGAGTTCCTTTACCGTATCCCGGCACCTATTCGCGTCCTTTAAAATTCTATCCAAATCTTCTTTGACACCCTCCTCCAGGTCATATTCTTCCATAATCAATTTGGCATATAGCGTAATTCCACCGAGGGGATTGTTCAACTGGTGTGCCACGCCGGCAGCCAGTTTACCTAAAGACGACATCTTTTCCGCCTGAAGAAGTTGAAGCTGCGTTTTTTCAAGCTCTTGTTTCATCCGGAGTTCTTCTCGAAGATCATGAAAAAAGCCGATGGTTGCGATCTCTTGTCCGTTCTCATAGATAATACTTGCATTCAAGAAGATAGGAATGATTTCACCGCCTTTACTGATGACGTCGACCTGATACGATCGGAGTTTACCCTTTCCGCCGTAATCGTCACTTCTGAGATTTCGCATGACTTCATAGGCATTATTTCCCGGATAAATATCCCGAACATTGATATGATTGAGTGCTTCATCCACCGTATATCCGAAAACATTGGTGGCGGCATCATTGAAGATGAGAATCTTGCCTGTTTTATCCGATGCAATGACACCATCCACAGCGCTGAAAATGAGATTTCGTAAAAAGGCATTGGAACGCTGAAGTTTTTCTTCGAGTCCGCCTCGGGTAGGAAGATCAAAATCCATGCTGACAAAGGCTTCGATTTCATCCCCGGAATAGATGGGATACGAGAAATAACAGGGCATCTCATCGATATCCAATGTATTTTCGGGTTTGGGTTTTAACGTGGGTTTACGCTTTTCAATGGATTCTTTAACCGCACAATTTTCACAGGGAAATGATCGTTCATAGAACACTTCATAACAACACTTTCCAACGACGTTAGAATCGGAAACGCCGTTCGGTTTGAAGTTGGCAGAAAGAATTTTAAATTCAGGTGAAACCACAATGAACCTTCTCTTAAAAGCGTCGATCGCTTTGAGCAAATATTCTTTTTCAGTCTTTACGCCCATGATACTCCATATATGATTCACAAATCTTTAGAAGATTCGTTT
>JAFDCA010000665.1 GCA_019313025.1 Deltaproteobacteria bacterium | reverse complement strand
ATGGGAAGTAGAGACATGATTAGAAAAGTAATTGTATATTTTTGGGCCATTTTAATTTGTGTTTCGTCAACAGCATATGCTGAGGGAGCTACATCTGAAAGTAACATCAGCTCGCGGCTTGCCACAGATGAAGTGGAGAATCAGATCACAATGGACCGCAAAGCCAATCCGCTCTATGAGTCCAAGCTGCTGGCTCCGCTTCTGAACTGGCGCGATGATGTAGCTGAAAAAACCGGAATCACCTGGAGCCTTGATTACAGCGCTCTGATTTTAGGTGTGAGCGACAGTCCTGGTAAAGACAGCGCCAGCAGCGGCATGGTTCGATTCTTTGGATTCTGGGACTTGGTCGACCGCGGTGGTCCCAATAAGGGCAGTTTGAACTGGAAAATCGAACACCGCCACAGATACTCGGACATCCCTCCCAGCGCACTTGGCTTTGAAAGCGGTTACGCGGGTATATTCGAACCGTCCTTTAGCAATCAGGGGTCGCGACTGACGAACCTGTATTGGAAGCAGTATTTTGTCGGGGGAAAAGGGGCCGCCGTGGCAGGTTTTCTGGACGCGACCGACTTCGTTGATGTGTATTTACTTGCCAGCCCTTGGACCGGATTCAACAACTTTGTGTTTTCTACCGGTTCTGCTGCAATGGATCTTCCTAACGACGCCACCCTGGGTTTGGCGGCCGGAGGAATGCTTGCAAATAATATTTATCTGCAAGCGGGAATTACCGATGCCAATTCCGATCCCTCCGACCCCTTTGATGGGTTCGATTCTGTAATCAACGACAGTGATTTTTTCAAATGGGTGGAGATTGGTTTTACACCCGGACAGGACAACATTTATTTTGATAATGTTCATGTCACTTTCTGGCACATAGATGATCGGATAAATGGTACGCCCGATGGCTGGGGCTTAAACGCCTCCTGGCAGAAATGGATCAATGACAAATGGCTTCCCTTCGTGCGAGGCGGTTATACCGAAGAAAGCGGCAGTCTTCTGGAAAAATCCGTGTCGGCAGGTATTGGTTACCAACCGGTTCCCATGCGGGGAGTGATTGGGTTCGGCTTCAACTGGGGCAAACCCAACCAGACCTCATTTGCTGGCGCAGACGATCAGTACACAACCGAGCTGTTCTGGCGCTATCAACTGACAAAAGAACTGGCCATAACGCCGTCCATCCAGTTACTTATCGATCCTGCGCTAAACCCCACCGAGGATCAGATATGGGTATTCGGTCTGAGAGCGAGGCTTGCACTTTAATCGATTCTTGAGCCCTGAAAAATATCTTTATCAGTTCTCGGTTGCAAACATCTTTTTATTAAAAATGAGTATGAAAAGAAAAGTAAAATATAGCCGATGGAAAACAGTATGTTTACTGTTCATAATATTGAACATTTTTTCGATACCGGCCCGGGGAGATGTTGATCTTCCCCCTTCTCCGGAAAACAAGCCAATAGTCGTGAACGTGGCCCTTGTTATTTTGGATATTGATGAAATTAGCGATAATAATCAAAATTTTACCGTGAATCTGTTTGTAAGATTTCGTTGGATGGACTCCCGCCTTGCGCATGATGGTACTCAAAGTATAAACCGCAAACTGGAAGAGGTTTGGAATCCTCGCCTCATATTCCTAAACATTCAACGAACGTGGTCCTATTTGCCGAAAGTCGTAGAGATTAGGCCCAGTGGGGAGGTAATCCATCGTATTCACTTATGGGGAAATTTCTCACAACCGTTAAACTTGCGCAACTATCCTTTTGACCGGCACCTATTCAAGATTCCGATCGTGGCCGGCTATGCCACCGATAAACTCATTGTGCGTGTTGATCCGGAAACGATCCCATATGTAGCTGAAACACTTTCCGTTGCCGACTGGGATATCAGAAATTTTCACGGTGAGGCTAAAGAATTAAAATTGTCAAACCACTACACTCATAATAGTGTCGTGTATTCATTCGAAGGCATACGCAAAGTCGAAAATATAATCATCAAAACCATCATTCCACTCATTCTGATCGTCATAATGTCGTGGACCGTTTTCTGGATTGATCCTCAGCAAACTGGTAGCCAGCTCGCCATGTCGGTTACGAGCGTACTCACGCTGATTGCATATCACATTGCTCTTGGATCAAAGCTACCGGAAATTCCTTACATGACTCGCCTGGATCTTTTTGTGTTCGGTTCAACACTAATTGTTTTTGCAAGCCTCATCGAAGTCGTCATCACTTCTCGGCTGTCGACCAGTGACAAAATAGATCGTGCAAGGAAGGTTGATATGATATGTAAATGGGTATTTCCAATTGTTTTTGCCCTTATTACTGTTTATTCATTCGTACTTAGATCTTAAATGATGGTTCAACCAATTGTACACTATGGGAGTCAACCTTAGATAGCTGCAATTAAGTTCTAATATCAAACACCTGAAATTTCTGGGATATCGTAATACCATATCACAACTCAGATCTGAGTTATGTTTTGGACAGAAACACTGTCTTTGACAAATCCGATTATTATAAGGTAGTCTTAATTTATCACCAGTTCAGCCATGACAAGAATCATCTCAACACCCTAAATCTTTATAGTAATTATTGACAATTTAAGTTTCCGGTCTAATTATAATTATTAAAAAATCTGACCGCGAACGACGGCAGTTACTGGACATTCCTGCGGTTACATTGAGCCACTGAATTTGAGAACAACCACACTGATTATCAACCCAAAATAATTCTGGTTAGTTAAATTTATTAACAAAAGAAAGAACACTCAAGAAAGGAGTATCAATTATGAAGATCAATCGTTTTCCCATTTTAGTGATTATGTTTATCTTGGCGTTGGCCTTAGCGAATCCCGTTCAGGCCGACAAGTTTACCGATACCATTAACGTTTTCAAGAAGTCTGAAGCGGTTCAGCCATTTTTCAAGAACGCTTATGGATATGCGGTTTTTCCGACCATCGGCAAAGCCGGCATCGGTATCGGGGGTTCTTACGGCACGGGTCAGGTGTACGAGGGCGGGAAGGTTACCGGAGAAGTCTCTTTGATTAAAGGCTCCATCGGTTGGCAGTTAGGAGGTCAAGCTTTCAGTCAGATGATATTTTTTAAAGACAAAAGAGCCTATGACGAATTTACCAGCGGGAATTTCGAGTTTGATGCAACGGCTTCTGCTGTTGCGATCACAGCTGGTGCCCAAGCAAGTGCTGGCACCGAAGGAGCCTCAGCTGGGGCAAGTGCTGGACCCGCCACCGGTGCACAGGCTAAAACAAACTACCATAAAGGAATGGTCGTGTTTGTTCACGCCAAAGGCGGGTTGATGTACGAGGCGTCAATTGGCGGCCAGAAATTCACTTTCAAACCGAAGAAGTAAAAATAGAGCTTAACCGTATTCGGGCCCATAGAAAAAAGAAATCGCATGGTATGGGCCCATACGGCAAAAGTAACTATCCAATCGAAGAAATCACCGCCTTTTTCCCGGTGGGGCAAATTCTTTTTACGGAGGTTTGCGATTTTTGAATTTCTGTAAGAACTAATATATGTACTGCAATCGAGATGCTCAAACTTGTAATGATAGCAAAATAGTACAAATTTTGACGAGACCGTTTTTTGTAAGGTATCTCAATATATCGCAGTGACAATACCTTTTCCAGTGGCCAATAATTATGCTAACGAAAGGAGAAAGATCAATGAAAACCAGATTAATTACGCGTGTAGTATTTACGGTGTTCCTGCTGACGGGTATCATCCTGCAGAGTGGTTGCAGTACCACTCAGAGCGTATCCAGTGTCACTGCGTTCCGTTATGATCAGGCAGCGTTTCCAAAGGCGAAACCCTGGACATCGAAAGATTTCAGGAATAATCCGGACAATTTTCAGTTCGCCATCATTGTCGACCTAACCGCAGGCGCCAACGTCCTGAAAACCGTTGATATGGCCGTGGATCAGCTTAACCTGCTGCAGCCAGAGTTCGTGATCAATGTTGGCGATCTGATAGAAGGCTACAGTGACGACAAGGCAGAGCTGAATGCCGAGTGGGATGAAATTGACGTCATGCTGAATAAGCTAGAGATGCCGTTTTTCCATACGCCCGGCAACCACGATATCGCGAACGATACCGCTCAGCAGGTGTGGCTAGACCGGCACGGTGCCACCTACTATAACTTTGTCTATAACAACGTGTTGTTCATAGTCCTTGACAGCGAAGACCCTCCCCGTGTTGCTCCCGAGGGTATAAAGGAAAAACTCGACATATACAACCGGCTGCAGACAGAAGATCCCGCCAAAGCACAGGAGATGCTGGCTGAGTTCATGTCCGACGAAGCGGTCGTCGCCGCACTCGGGAAGCATGTTGAATTCAGTGACAAACAAGTTGCTTTTGTCAAGAACACCCTTGCATAGAACCCTGACGTGCGCTGGACCTTTCTGTTCGTCCATGAGCCTGCCTGGGAAAAGCCATCGGAAAGCTTCAAGGCGATCCAGCAACTGCTCAAGGATCGCGACCACACCTTCTTCGGAGGGCACCTTCACTATTACGACTACGACGAAATCGATGGTCACGAACACATCACCATGGGACCCGCCGGAGCCTCCTTCCACCAAGAAGGCCCCGGCAATGTAGATCACATCGTGTGGGTAACCATGACCGACAAAGGTCCTCAGATGGGCAACATCGCGCTGAAGGGGCTCTTTGATCGTAAGGGCTTAGACCCAGAGCTGTTTGGCGCCTATGACCGGAAGGGAGCGAAGAAATAAATAAACTATTCGTTACCAAGCCTATTAATAACCTACTATTTTTCGCAAACTATTCAGAACCTAAAACCATTTAGGTCGTGTACAATATTTAGTATGCGGCCCTTTTGGTTTTAAAGCTGAGATAAGATCGAAACATCACAGGCGGAATTCGTATCCCAAGACCGTGGGTTTCTCCAACATACATAGTAAGCAGTTGGTTCTGAGATATCTGCACGTCCAAGTATCAAGCGCCTACTTTTCTGACATAACCAAAACCTATCAACAAACAATAGTTTTTCGACTATCTGCTAATAACGGTGAAAATATTAGAGGTATAAAATCTCTGAGACAGTGTTTTTCAACAAGGGT
>JAFDCA010000664.1 GCA_019313025.1 Deltaproteobacteria bacterium | reverse complement strand
GTGGGAAGTGCCAATGGTATCGGCCTTTATTGTTCCGGCCTCGGTCATCACATGTGATTTGATGTGCCCGATACAGCGGGCTCCTAAATCCATGCATCGTTTAGCGATAGAGAGCATCATCTCCTCGGCTATCCCCTTCACCTGGATACCGCTCATCTTTTCCTCTCGTTTCAGTCGCACAGCTACGCCATAACCGCTCACACCGTGCTCCGTGTAACAACCTTTCTCTGTGTTTTTAAGATCCTCCATTTCACCTAAACCTCCCATGACTGGATAATTTCTATGATTCGCTCCACCCCCACCTCGGTAAAAGAGGATAAATTGAGGATCTCAGCGTTCTCATTAAGCTCTCGAATCTTATGAGTCGCTTCTTCAGTTGCGGATTCATCAACGGCGTCCACCTTACTAATCGCCACAACGTCCGCATCTTTCACTTGAGTGACAACTAATTGGCCCAGCATATCCATATCCAAGAGTTCGGCAGGACGGGTGGCATCGAACAAAACAATAGCTGGCCCAAGAGATATCTTTGCATCGCGCCCGCCCATTTTGGCGGCCATCTTTACCTGACGGGGCACGGCAACACCGGTTGGTTCCACCAGTACATGGTCCGGGTGAAAGTCTTTGTACAAACTGTATATGGTCTTCGCAAAAGTGGCGGCAACTTCGCAACAAATGCAGCCCCCCCCTATATCCTTGACCCGCATACCACTCTCTTCAATAACCTTACCATCCACTGGAATCTCTCCAATCTCGTTGACCACAAGCGCTACTTTGCGTTCTCCATTAGCGGCGAGTTTCCTAGATAGAATCAACAGTAATGTCGTTTTACCGCATCCCAAAAATCCCGCAATTTGTGTAATCTTCATTGTTCCTCCCTTCGATCCATGGGGGATTTTTATTTTCAGTTCTTACTTCGCTTGATAGTCTTGCTTCACCATTTCCGCCGAATTAAATATAGGCTATATTAAATTAGGAAGTTCAAGACCAAAACAAATGGAAATGAGTGTTTATTTTTCCTATTGTATGACGTTACAAACACTGAATGCGACCTGGATACAATCTTAGTGCAAAAGTTTGGAATTCGTCCTTTCATCTCTGGTAGGGATGAGATACTTGTAGAGTTTCTGTAACATCTTAATAAGTTTCAGCGAATATGAAGCTTCCATAAATTGCTCCGGTAGATCGGCAACTTCCTGCAGAATCCTTCTATCTTCTTTAACAAGGTATTGGTGATACTGCCACCAGGATGATTCTATATCTTTTGAAAAACCGATCTTTTCTTTGGCAAGCAAAGTGATCGGCATTATCTTTTTAAGTTTTCGACATAGAAATGAGGCCCTGGTCCAGCCATGCAAGATAATTCTCCGATAGTTATCTTCCTCTTCAGGTTGTGGATTGATTTTATAAAAATAAAAATAGACCTGAGGAATCCCATGGCCAAGCTCTATAAGGATGTTCGTTGCTAAGTATAACTCTAATCCAATTTTAAGGCGTTCAACCATATGACGAATGAAGTTAACCCCAGCACCGCTTATTGGAAATTCGCGAAGAATCTGTTTGCTGAAATTAAATTGTTTAAGCTCCGGCTGGCGTCTCAATAAACAAAGGGCCAATTCTTGATCTATCCATCCCTGCAAAACTGGAAGAGAAATCTCCTTCAAAAACTCCTTGTAAATATGAATCGTCACCCGATTTTTATGTTCTTCTGAATATATGGGTCTTAAAAATGTGCCTTTTGATCTTCTCTTATAACAATTTTGAGCTGTGTAGAAATAAAGTTCGACATCTAGAGGCGAAAAAGCGATAGCCTTTTTAAAAAATTTCTCAACATAGTTCCAAGAACGTTTTTGCAGTTCATCAGAGGTCAAAGCGTATGAGTTTTTATCAAATCCGATTTTCATAATACGTTCATGTAAAAGATGAAATTATGGTGCCTCATGAATTTTTTTTTTGAAAATTCGTTTTACTGAGTCAGATTTAAACCTTGCGGAAATGACTCGCTCAGAATTTGTGACTTAAGAATGTCTACTGCTTCATCAATAGTTATGGGAATATCGTTTTCTGATAATGTATCATCCATGATTCTTTGAAACAGCCTTGTCAAAAGAGGGGGCTCAAGACGAGCACGCTCAAGAAGTTTTTCATCGGTTAATATTTTCTTCAAAGTTCCGTCTGCTATGATTCGCCCCTCATCCAAAATAATAATACGTTTGGCTATTATAGAAGCAAGGTTGATATTATGAGTAACTATGAGAAACGTATAGCCATGGTGTTCATTTAAGTGCTTTAAAAGCTGCACGAATTGTTGTGCTGAAGCCGGATCTAGATTTGCCGTGGGTTCATCAAGGAGAATCAGAGGGGGTCTCATGGCAATAAGACCTGCCAACCCCACCCGCCTCATTTCACCGTGGCTGAGCATATGGATCGGACGTTTGGCTAGGTGCTTGACCTCCATCAAATTCATAGCAGTTTCAACAAGGCGCTCCACATCATCGTCTGTTAAACCCCGATTTGTAGGACCGTAAGCGATATCTTCCCGAACGTGAGTACAAAATAATTGTTCGGCCGGATCTTGAAAGAGGATTCCCACATAGCGAAATGCTTCTTTCCGTGTTTTCTTATCGAGTAGCTGGCCGCATAAAAAGATTTTCCCTTCACTTGGGGTCAATATTCCCGAAAACAGTCGAAGCAG
>JAFDCA010000663.1 GCA_019313025.1 Deltaproteobacteria bacterium | reverse complement strand
ACCTTGGGATAGAGAAATTATATCCTATTTCCGCTGAACACCGGTATGGTATTTCGGATATTTTAGACGATCTGACGGAGATTCTACCGAAAACAGTTGACCGAGAAGACAGTGACGCTATTTGGGTGGCGGTAGTGGGAAAGCCGAATGTTGGTAAATCTTCACTCATCAACCGGATCTTAGGGCAAAACCGCTTGGTTGTGAGTGAAGTTCCCGGAACAACACGTGATGCCATTGATTCTACTTGTAAAATTAACGAAAAAACATACCTTCTCATTGATACTGCAGGCATTCGCCGAAAGGCTCGGGTGTCCAAAAAGCTTGAAAAATTTTCAATTATTAAAGCATTAAGAAGCCTTGACCGGTGTGATGTTGCGCTTATTGTCATTGATGCCCACCAAGGGATAACAGAACAGGATATTAATATAGCAGGTTATGCTTTTGACCGTGGATGTGGTTGTATTTTTTTGTTGAACAAATGGGATCTTGTTAAAAAAGACAGCAAAACCACAAAAGCATATTATGACCGGCTAAGAATGGAGGCCAAATTTTTAAGCTTTGCACCGATTATAACCATTTCGGCATTAACAGGTCAAAGGGTCTTTAAGATATTTGATCTTGTTGAAGACGTATTTAAACAATATACATTTCGCATGGGAACCGGACAGCTCAACAGGATATTCGAGCAGGCAATTGTAGAGAACGAACCATCACTTTCCAGAGGGAGACGCCTTAAATTTTATTATGCCACCCAGGTATCCGTCAGACCACCCACATTTGTGTGTTTTGTAAACTATCCGGATGCCGTCCATTTTTCCTATAAACGATATCTTATGAATCAGATTAGGGTTAAGGCAGGACTTGACAAGACACCGATCCGAATCATTTTCCGCAAACGCACCGGCAAGGAAAGAGGCATTCGTTCTAAAAAAAGGACGTAGTGTCTTCGATCTTTGGCTGTGTCCGGGTAGGATCGTAAAAAAGGATTAACCATGGATCTGTTTGAATACCGCGCTCAAAAGGAGGGCCATATCTCACGACCTCTTGCGGACAGAATGCGTCCTATGAACCTGGACGAGTTCATTGGGCAACGGCATGCTGTTGGAGAGGGATCACTGATACGGCAGGCTGTTTTGAAGGATCGGATTTTTTCCATGATCTTATGGGGTCCGCCGGGATGCGGAAAAACAACACTTGCCGGAATCTTTGCAAGACATACCCATTGTCATTTTGTCCATTTTTCTGCCGTTCTGTCAGGCGTTAAGGAGATCCGGTCGGTTATTGAGGATGCAAAAAACCAGCAAAAACTTTTTAGAAAAAAAACCATTCTTTTCGTGGATGAAATCCACAGGTTTAACAAGGCACAGCAGGACGCATTCCTTCATCATGTGGAGAGCGGACTCATCACTCTTATTGGCGCGACCACCGAAAATCCGTCATTTGAAGTGATTCCACCCCTTTTGTCCAGATGCCGAGTCATTACGCTGAATCGGCTTTCTGACGAAGACATCATCGCCATCGCAGAAAACGCCCTCAAAGACAAAGAAAGAGGCCTTGGGAACCTGAATCTAATTGTCGACCAAGAGGCACTTTCTCATTTGGTTCGAATGTCAGACGGCGATGCCCGGTCAGCACTCAACAGTTTAGAAACAGCGGCATATTTGATCACAGCGAGCCGTGAAGATTCATCAAAGGAAAAGCCCATAAATATAACGCTTCAAGATGCAGAGCGTGCTTTGGATCGAAAGGCGCTTTTATATGATAAGACCGGTGAAGAACACTATAATCTTATCTCAGCACTTCACAAGAGTTTAAGGGGGAGCGATCCGGATGCGGCAGTCTATTGGCTCGGGCGAATGCTATCCGCCGGGGAAGATCCTTTTTACATTGCCCGAAGGATGGTCCGATTTGCATCCGAGGATGTCGGGAATGCCGATCCTCATGCTTTAGGTGTGGCGTTGAGTGCCATGGAAGCCTTTCGGTTTCTCGGCCATCCGGAAGGAGAACTGGCGCTTGCTCAAGCCGCCGTTTATTTGGCAACGGCTCCGAAAAGCAACAGCATATACACCGCTTTCGGAGAGGTTAAAGCGGTTATCGATAAATATGGAACGCTGCCGGTTCCGCTTCATATTCGGAATGCACCGACATCCCTGATGAGAGAGATCGGCTATAGCAAAGATTACAAATACGCCCATGATTACAAAGATGCCTATGTTCCCCAGGAGTATTTGCCGGAAAAACTTGAGGGCCGACATTTTTATAAGCCCACGAACAGAGGGTATGAGAATCGCATCAAACAATGGCTGGATAAATGGCGAATTCAGAAACAAAATAAAAAGCTTGTGCCAAAAAAAGAAAAGTAGCTGGCGCCATATTTCAATAATATGCTTCATCTCAAATGAACTCCCCACCGATATCGTTGGATCCACTTAACGATTTCCTTTTGCTCAAACACATGTCCCGGAAAATTGCTTGACACCGGTATAAAATAAAAATACAAAACAGGATTGTTTTTTTGAAGGTTTATCAAATTTTGGCTCAGTGTCAGCCATCGGAATTGCCGGAATGGAACAGATCAAAGGGATTGCCATCATTGTTGGAAATTACGGAAGCGGAAAGACCGAAGTTTCCATAAATCTTGCCATCGATCAAAAGCGTGCCGGTGTAGATGTGAAGATCGCGGATCTGGATCTGGTGAATCCATACTTTAGAACTCGAGAAGCGAGAAAAACACTTTTAAAACTGGGGATTGAGGTGGTCGTTCCCGAAGAGAAATACCTCCAGGCCGATCTGCCCATTCTAAGTCCGGTTGTTTCCGGGCTAATCCGTAAGCCGAGCGATTTGATATTGATTGACGCTGGGGGCAATAATGTCGGGGCAACCGTCCTCGCAGCACTGGCCGATTCTCTTCGCAATAAACATGTTCATATGTTGCAGGTGGTGAATCCCTTCCGGCCATTCACGGATACCATTGAAAGCTGTTTGAAAATGCGTGATGAGATTGAAAGGACTTCGAAGATAGCCATCAATGGAATTATCGGAAATGCAAATCTGATCGATGACACTTCAATTGATGATATATACAATGGATATGATTTTGTTAAAACGATGTGTAAAGAAAGTCGGCTGCCGCTAAAGTTTATTACTGCCCCGGCCGAACTCTTGCCCGAATTGGACGTGTCGCGGTTTACCTGCCCGGTGCTTCCCATAGAAAGACAGCTGGTTCCACCATGGAAAAAAGCTGCCGAGTTAAAAAGATGAAACCTTGCTAAAGAGCAGTTTATAGTAAAGAGTAACGAGTAACGAACAAAAAATCTTGTCACTATTTACTTGTCACGCAAAAAAAACGATTAAGTTGAGATACTGGCGTTGTTGAATCGTGAACTATGAACCGCCTGACTTGGGTCTTAATATATTTCTAAGGAGCTTAGGATATGCCATATCAACATACCATTGACGAGAATCGATGCAAAGGGTGCGGGCTATGTGTGGCCGTTTGCCCAAAAAAGGTTCTGGAACTGTCCGATGAAGTGAATTCTATGGGCTATTTTCCTGCCTATCAAGCGCGTCCAGGAGACTGTGTTTTTTGTACAACTTGTTGTATCATGTGTCCGGATGTGGCCATAACCATAACCAAAGTCGTTGAAGAAACCGAAGAGGCGAAATAATAGCCGGAGGGAAAATATGGGGAAAATCTTAATGAAAGGGAACGAAGCAATTGGAGAGGCCGCAATCCGGGCTGGATGCCTCAATTATTTCGCTTATCCAATCACCCCTCAGTCCGAAGTTGCCGAATATCTTTCTCGACGGATGCCGGAAGTAGGGGGTGTGTTTTTGCAAGGCGAAAGTGAAATCGCCGTGGGATATATGCTTTTCGGCGCCGCGGGATGTGGTGAAAGGGTTTTTACAACATCCTCAAGTCCAGGGATCAGTCTGATGAGCGAAGCGATTAGTTATATCGCATCTGCCGAGCTTCCGGTGGTTTTTGTCAATATTGTCCGGGGCGGTCCCGGGTTGGGGGGGATATTGCCGTCCCAGGCGGATTATTTTCAGGCCACAAAGGGTGGAGGGCATGGTGATTACCGATTACTGGTCATGGCGCCGGCAAGTGTTCAGGAAGCCGTGGATATGGTTATGACGGCATTTCCTCTGGCAGAAAAATATAGAAATCCGGTGATGATTCTGGGAGACGGTTTAATAGGACAGATGATGGAGCCTGTTGAATTTTCAGATCATCTTAAATCCGAACCGAGCAATAAGGATTCGTGGGCAACAAACGGTATGGACACCCGTAAAAGCAAGGAACGCAACCTGGTTAAATCTCTTTTTTTAGATGCAGAGCAGCTTGAGGAGCATAATGTGGCCCTAAAGGCTAAATATGATCGTATGAAACAAGAAGAGGTTCGATATGAGCCTTATAACATTGATTCGGATTACCGGGCGCTTATTGTGAGTTACGGCACCATGAGCCGGGTGTGTAGAACCGCTATTGATAATATGAAGGCCGAAGGCACTGAGGTGGCCATTATAAGACCTCAGAATCTTTTTCCCTTTCCGGAAAATTCGATTCGTAAAGCCGCTTCAAAGGACGGCTGTAAGGCGGTTATCAGTGTTGAGCTCAGCATGGGACAAATGGTCGAAGACGTTGAGAGAAGCGTTCAGGGAAAATGTCCGGTTTACTGGCATGGAAAAGCGGGAGGAGACATACCCACACCTGAAGAAGTTATTGATACGGTGATATCTTTTATCAAAACGTGAGGAAGTCATAAAATCCATCACCCATGTAACTTCTCTTCAGGCAATAAAAAAGGAACAACCGCCGTTTAATGACGGGTTGCATATCCTGCCACAAAAGGAGAAGACAAAATGGCAAAAACATACAAAAAACCTGAAGCGCTTTCGGATCAGCATACTCATTACTGCCCGGGCTGCACCCATGGGGTGATTCACCGATTGGTGGCCGAAGTTGTCGACGAGCTGGGGATCCGGGGCAGGACGGTCGGTATTGCACCTGTCGGGTGTGCCGTTTTGGCCTATAATTATTTTACGTTCGATTTTCAAGAGGCAGCCCACGGTCGGGCGCCGGCCATGGCAACTGGTATTAAAAGGGTTCGTCCGGACCTGATTGTTTTTACCTATCAGGGGGACGGCGATCTGGCAAGTATCGGAATGGGAGAAATCATACATGCGGCCAACCGGGGAGAAAAATTTACCACAATATTTGTGAACAATACGGTTTACGGGATGACCGGCGGGCAAATGGCACCGACCACACTTCCGGGTCAGCGGACCACAACTTCCCCATTCGGACGAGATGTCGAGGACGTGGGCATGCCTTTCAAAATCGCCGAATTGATCTCCGGCCTTCAAACCCCGGCTTATATTTCAAGGCAAACCGTTTTGAAGCCGAAATATATTGTCAGGGCCAAGAAAACGCTTAAAAAGGCTTTCCAGTATCAAATAGAAGGCCGTTGTTTCAGCCTGGTCGAGTTTGTCAGCACCTGCCCGACCAATTGGGGAATGACGCCGCTGGAGTCGATTCAGTGGGCCGAAGACAGTATGCTGCCCTATTACCAACTGGGCGACTATAAAACACCCGATTAAATTGAGGTTTCGGAAATTCTACAATAAACTGTAAATAAAAAAAATTATCGAGGCCTGATTTTTATCGCCTCCCAAAACCCATTATTCCAACATTCTCCCGCTATATAGCGGGATGAGCGAAGCGAATTTGAGGAGGATTGAATGCAAAGTGAAGTGATGTTTGCGGGCTTTGGTGGACAGGGCATTCTGCTGATAGGGAATATTCTTGCACACGCTGCCATGGAAGAAGGTTTTGAAGTCGTCTGGGTTCCGTCGTATGGTCCGGAGATGCGGGGTGGGACCGCCTATTGTCTGGTGGTTATCAGCAACCGGCCCATCGGTTCACCTATTATCAGGAACCCCATGCATCTTATTGCCATGAATCGTCCTTCTTTGGAAAAATTTGCACCGGTGGTTAAGCCGAACGGAGTTGTGGTGATTAATAGTTCATTAATCCCCGTATCCTCGAATCGTGATGATGTTAATGAGTTACTGGTGCCGGCCAACGATATTGCAAGGGAACTTGGAAGTACGAAAGTGGCCAATATCGTGGCGCTGGGTGCTTTCGTTGCCCGCAGCAAAATTGTCGATTTTGAACGGATGCGAAAGTGCGTGGAACAGCAGTTTGCTTCAAAGGAAAAGCTTATTCCCATCAATATGGCAGCGCTTGATGCAGGCAAAAAGGCCGCCTCGCGCACATGACATATCCGGGCCATGTTGAAGTAAGGTACAAACCATGAAACTATCTATTCCAGACCACATCTTATCGATAAAGCCGTATACACCCGGGAAACCTCTGGAAGCGCTCGAAAGAGAATATGGTATTGATGATTCCATAAAACTCGCCTCTAATGAAAATCCTTTAGGCCCGTCTCCCATGGCGGTTGCGGCCATTAAAGAATCCACCACAAGGTTGAACCGCTACCCCGATGGAAGCGGGCATGATCTCATCCAAAAAATTTCGAATCATATCGGGTTTTCACCGCAACACATCGTTTTGGGCAACGGCTCAGACGAAATTATCGGTATGCTTGCCTTTGCCATGCTGCAGCCGGGTGACGAGGTCATATTGCCCATTCCTTCTTTTCTCATGTATGAAATTATGGTCCGTGGCGCCGGTGCAACACCGGTATTTGTTCCTTTGACCTCGTTGTCAATCGATCTTGAGGTCATAAAGAAAAAAATTACATCGAAAACCCGAATGATTTTTCTGTGCAACCCCAACAACCCCACAGGAACTGTTATTTATAAAAAAGATTTTGAGAATTTTATACACAAGATCCCCCCCGAGGTGATTGTCGTGGTGGATGAGGCATATATTGAATTTGTGCGTGATCAAAATTGTGTCAAAAGTTTTGAATATTTAGATAACATAACGCCGCTGATAGTGCTTCGGACCTTTTCTAAGGCATATGGTCTGGCCGGACTTCGTATCGGATATGGCGTTATGCCGGTGGAGATTGCGGACATTTTAAATAGAATACGACTCCCTTTCAATACCAATTCTTTGGCTCAGGCCGGCGCAGGTGCAGCGCTCGAGGACAAAGAGTTCCTTGAAAAAGTCATTTCTTTAATCCATGAAGGTCTTGATTTTTTATATGATGCCCTTGACAGATGGGGGATAACGTATTTTCCTACACAGACCAATTTTTTCCTGATCGATGTTCGCAAGGATGCTGATGAAATTTATGAAAATATGCTCCGTCAGGGAGTTATTATCAGATCCATGAAGTCCTATGGCTATCCCAATTATATTCGAATCAATGTGGGACTTCATGAAGAGAATGTCCGGTTTTTAAAAGCGCTTGAGAAAAGCCTGGCGTGAGTAGAAATTTGGGCTTATCTAAGAGTTATCTATCTCTGACTTGGCTCCCGAAGTCTCAGATTTTTTTACCATTAAATAAAGCGCTTTCATACGTATGAAACCATTGCTGATTACCATAGACGGCCCTTCGGGGGCAGGTAAAACAACGGTCAGCCGGATGTTGGCCGATCGCCTCGGTTACAGATATATTGACACGGGTGCCCTTTACAGGGGTGTCGCTCTGGCAGCCATATCATCAGGAGTAGATCCGGATGACGACAACGGCCTCGAAAAGCTGTGCAACACTCTGAATTTAAGTTTTGTATTGGATAAGAAGGGATTGCGGCTGATGTTGAATGATTTAGATATCACCGATGAAATCAGAACCCCCGAAGTAACAATGTTTGCATCGGCTGCTTCTGCAAGACCGGTTGTAAGGGGTTTCCTTTTGACCTTGCAAAGGGATTTGGGAAGAGAAAAGGGCGTTGTATTTGAAGGGCGTGACATGGGAACGGTGGTATTTCCAGGTGCTGATGTAAAGTTTTTTCTGGATGCATCCCCGAAAATCAGGGCTAAAAGGCGATACAAAGAATTAAAATCAATAAACCCTCAACCATTGGAAGCGGTTGAAAGGGACATGGATCGCAGAGATAAAAATGACAGCACCAGAGAGTTAGCCCCTTTGAAGCCGGCAGAAGATGCGATTCGAATAGATACAACCGATCTTTCTATTGAAAGTGTTGTTGAGCGAATGGTGAAGATCATCGGAACTCTGGCTTGATACGCTGATTCAATAATACAGTGTTTTTTATGGATCTAATAAACATATCTGATTAACCCGGCCAAAGTTTCAAACGACCCATTTCTTTCCAAATCCATCTTATCAATATCTTTCGGCACGCCAAGTTTAAGTGGCTCAAAATCATTCAGCGATCAGGGTGTTTTTATTGTAAACACATAAGTACGTGTTCATGGGGTGTGCTCTCCCGTTTCACTCTGGCATCTACGTGGCTGGCCATTTCAATGACTTATAGCTATTGCCGGAATTACATTCCGTTTCATCCGCCGGATAATTTCGTTGAGATCTGCAAGAACTCGCAAACAAAAGCGCGTAAAAGAGAACATGTCCATGGCTTTTTAGAATATCGTTCAGTAGTTTGATTTTATT
>JAFDCA010000662.1 GCA_019313025.1 Deltaproteobacteria bacterium | reverse complement strand
TGAAACTGCCAACTGTTTTGAGCGGTTCCTTGAGAAGTATCATTCTTTTTTCAACTACAATATTCTGCGCAGCCAGTGCGTCAATAATATCTCTCACCGTGACCGATCCGTAAAGACGGTCTTCTTCGCTGACCTTGGCGGATACTTGACAAACAACATCTTCAAGTTTTTGAGCCATTTCTTCAGCCAGTTTACGTTCTTTGGCAATCTGGATATCAAATTTGGCCCGCTCGTTCTCCATTTTATGGCGATTTTGCGGGGTGGCCAAAACGGCCTTTTCCTGGGGAAGCAGGTAATTACGAGCGTAGCCGTTAGCCACGCTAACTTCGCTGCCGATAATACCCAGGGAGCTAATTGTTTCTTTTAAAATTACTTTCATCATCAAAACCTCCGCAATGTGCTAACCCATCTGTTTGCCCAATTTTCGAAAATTAAACCACATGTCAAAAAAACCTAGCCCAATCACAGCCAGCAAAATTAATTGTTGAACGGCAATAAGTGTGTATAAAAAAATTCGAATAACCCGGGGAAATTGTTTTTTATTAAAATAAAACGATACAATCGCAATGCCCTGAAAAAAATATACGGCCATCAGAATTAACAGACCGTTTAACCCGATGATCTTGATAGGTGCGTTGGGTAAAAACAATACCAGGCCACAGCCGATAACACCCCATACTAGATATTCAGGAGCCTGCCACACGTTCAAAGGTCCAAAGTCCGGATAAAAAAGTGAACGGCGTATCAGCACCGGTTTCGCTATCAGGATGCTGGTCCAGGCAACAAACAGGGTTGAAACAGACACCAGGGCGGGAATGATTTTCACCAAGGCATCATGAATTTTATCCAGTGAGCTGGAAATCATCTGGATACTTTCATCCGACATCCCCATATTCTGGTATAACACCATTGTGAGTTCCAGATTTTTTGCAACGTAGTTGGATACAATGGAGTAAATACCCTCACCGGACAGTATGCTGAAAAGTAAAAGGCCGATCAGACCTGAAATTAATACACTGCCGCAGGCATAAAGTATCGTTTTTTCGATCGAAAGATTTAATTCGATCATCTCGCCTAAAATAAATCCGATTAAAAATAGCCCGGCAAAGAACAAGACATCCAGAGATACATCACCGATAAGTACAACCATCATCAGGCTTGAGATTATGGGGATAATCGCACCTGTTTTTCTTCCCAGTTTTAAACGGTAGAAGAGAACGGGCAAGGGAATAAACAGCGCACCCACAAACCCGACAATCGGAATAAAAACCGAAATGAAAAATATCAGGCTTGTGATTAAAACACCATTGACGATATCCTTTACCATTTCCCTTACTGTGAAAATGAGAGGTTGAAGGAATTCCCTTTCGTTGTCGGCCGGCTGAAACTCTTAACGCAGATCAACGGAACCTACATAGGGCAGAAAGGCAACCGTTCGGGCCTTTTTGATCTCGTGGGTAAGGGTTCGCTGATGCTTTGCACAACACCCGGACAATCTTCGGGGAATGATTTTGCCGCGCTCCGTGATAAAATATCTCAGAGATTTTGGATCTTTGTAATTAATTTCAAGGCTGGTATCCGCGCAGAACCGGCAAACTTTCCGGCGATGATATACTCTTTTTTTTCTTCTCGGATTGTCATTACTTCTACTGCTTCTTGAAGGAGCGGCCATTTTTTATGCCTCCTCTATCGTTGGCGGTGGGGTTTTCCCTGCTGCAGACTCTTCAGTCTCGGAGGAGGGCCGATCTTCATCAGTTTTGGCTGTTTCTTCTGCGGACGCCAATTCTTTTTCCTGATCTTCCTCCAGAGCATTGTCAAGATCGCTTTGGTTTTCCATTGCGGCTGTTTCCGCTGGGGCTGTCTCTGCAGCGGCTGTTTCCGCTGCCGCCTTTTCCTCTTTAATTTTTTCCAGGTCGGGATTCTCGCTCAACAAAACGGTCATGTATTTGAGTGCAGGATCCTCTATACGGAAAAAACGTTCGATTTCATTGACAAGTGGTGCCAAACCGCAATAGTCAAATCGCACGTAATAGCCACGTCCCTTTTTCTTGATGTTATAAGCAAGTTTTCTCTCGCCCCAATCGTCTGTAAGGACCAAAAACCCATCCATCTGGGTGATCAATTCTTCGACCTTGCTAATTAATGGCTCGCGCTGATCCTGGGATAGGTCGGGATCAATGATCACAAATGTTTCGTACCTTCGCATTCATTCTCCTTTCGGCTGTTAAGCCCCGGTTTCATCCGGAGCAAGGATTGGAATTATTTTAAATAGATGTTAATTGAAAACGAATTTTATAGCAGTTAAAGAAATCATTTGTCAAGTGTTAATATTGAAAAAGATAGTCTTGACACATGGATTTAATTAATGTATCGGGATCTCTACAACACACTGGAATTATGGTTTTTTATGATTTTTTTTCCTTGACAAACCACATTGCAAGTTAAGCGGTCCTGCCGGTTTGAGTGGTTTGATGGATTCTGTTACAGCCGGGGGTTAGGAACATATGATTTCTAAAGATCAAAAAACAGCATCGCCTGAAATAGAAAATAAAATGTCGGTAGACCAGATAGAATCATCCGGGACAGTCATTGCGAACGATACACGATTCAAGGGTACGATCACCTGCCGGGACCAAATTCTCGTTGCAGGTATTGTAGAAGGGGATATAGATTGCGGCGGAATCGTCTGGATTGCTAAGAAAGGAAAAATTTATGCCAATGTCTATGCCCGTAAGGTTATCGTAGAAGGTGAAATCAATGGCAATATCGAGTCGGCAGAGTATGTTGAGCTCAAATCCGAAGGACGATTGATCGGCAATCTCAAAGCAGCCAAAATCAGGCTGGCTCCCGGCTGTTATTTCGATGGTGAGGTTTCAATGCGATGATGAGCGCTATAACTTCTGATCGAATATTGTCGATACCGGTTCAACCCTTCCAATATCGGATCGGACCCACGTCAATATGCACAAATTTCTGATGAGGATAATATCCGACCCCGCCTCCTTTCAACTTATGCGCCGTCCGTCGCAACACTGAAGTTCGGTATCCCGGTAGACGGATATCGACGGCTTTGCCCTGGATGTGATAGCTGTTTTTTGCGGCGCCTTTGCCGCGCTTACGCAACTTGGCGTTGGTTTCAGGGCTGCGGTATCCGGAAATTACGTGAAAAGGCTTTTCTGGTTTGAGTTTTATTGACATCGCAGAAAGCAAGTCCAGCAAATGAGTGTCAATCTGTTTGATGTCATGTGCACGAAAATCCCTCATAATGTGATTTATGTTTTTCAGAGCATCGGTGACATATTTTCCTTTACGCCAGTAAACCCCATTAAAACTATCCTTCGTATGAGGATTGTACAGCGAAAGGGTTCTTTCCGTTGTTGCAAGTTCATCAATGGCGGCAAATACAGACTTCGGGAATAAGCCCGAAATCCCTGCGCATACCATGAACCCCATGAAATTTCGTCTGCTCAATCCCGCCTTTGGCGACATAAAAGGTATATTGAGGTTGGATTTTTTTAAACTGCCTGAAAGCTTCATTCTTTATTTTGCCTTCGTTTTTGGTGGCTGAATTTTTACAATGGATCAAACTTTAAAGAAAATAAGGAAAAAAATAACGGGACCTAATTATTAAAACCATATATTGTTGTCAAGAATAAAATTTTTCATTATGTTGCGGTTTTTCCCCATTTGAAAGAATTGGTGCACTATATCCACGTAAATTTATTAAGAGCCGGACTGGTCTAAGATATCAACGGATTTTAGGCGATAGTGAATTTGTTCAAGACGTTCTATCCGGGCTGGATGATCTGGTAATAAAAAATTTGAAACTTTCGGGTCAGCGGATAAATGTAGTTGCTTTGGCGCAGCAGGTATGCAAGAAACACAATATTTCCCCCATCTTTTTAATGTATATGACTATCAGATGACAGGATTGAATCACGGAGAATGCATCGACAAAAAAGCCTTGGCGCGACTACTCAACGGTACGCCCCGGATTACTAAAAAGTTAAGAACTTGAGAGAGGTTCATACGGTTGAATAAATTTGCAGTAAGCAAATTGTCTACTTTGAAAAAAAACCTTAAGCCTTATATATTTTCAATAAGTTATCCGGATAGCCTAAAATGAGCAATCTCGGTGGCGTTTCGCACTATATCAGAAACCCGCAACACGGCATTTTTTATATGATCATTATGAGTGGATGCATTATTTCCATGGACGCTTCGGCAAAGACACTCAGCAGCGAAATGCCCTTGCTGATGGTAGTTTGGGGACGCTATCTATTTAATTT
>JAFDCA010000661.1 GCA_019313025.1 Deltaproteobacteria bacterium | reverse complement strand
TTCTGAAATGCCTTTAGAGGAAAAGGTTTCCCTTGCAAAAATGAAAAAAGAGGATTTGAGGTTCTCCCAGGTGTTTTTGATCTGTATCTTCGATGTAAGGTTGATCCTGAAGATGAGGAATATGAAAATATTATGTACGAGCTATGGAAAAGAGTTCAAGAGACTCACCGATTGAAGGTTCTGAAATAAATGCAAAAAGTTTACGTAGACCATACCAATCAGGTAAAGGTAATCTGCCCCAAATGCGGATTAGAAAAATATATAAATGTATTTAAATTCAAAGACACTCATAAAAGAATAAAGGCTAACTGTAAATGTGGGGAAGTTTTTCGTTTCGCTATGGATTTTCGAAAACATTACCGCAAGAAAGTCCAACTTTCTGGTGAATACTTTATTCAGGAGAAAAATGAAACGGATGATATTTTCATCAAAGACATTTCAATGACCGGAATCAATTTTATAACGTATAAGCCACATAATTTTTCGAAATATGATACAGTTGAATTGAGCCTGGTTTTTGACGACCTAATGGAAACGGAAATTCATACATCCGTCAAAATTAAATGGATCAGCGATCGCAATGTTGGTGCACAGTTTACCAATCCAAAATCACTGGAAAAAGATTTGGGATTTTATATGAGAAAATAATTTGATGTTTGCGAATAGATACCTCAAAGTCGTTTATTTTCTTACTATCCTTTTTGTGGTCACTCCTGCAATAATCTTTCTTCCCCCTTTAATAACCAATGCCTTCTCAGATGGTAATGTCCACGTCGAAGGTCAATTCACATTCCCACTTTCATCAAAAAAAACCAAGGAAAAGAATAAAGTCTGGCATGGCATAGTTGTTGGAGTCAGTGACGGCGATACTATTACGGTATTACATGAAGGCAAGGGTGAAAAAATAAGGTTATATGGCATTGATGCACCTGAAAAAGGTCAGGCTTTCAGCAAAAAGGCAAAGCAATTTACTTCCAGCATGGTGTACGGCAAAACCGTTAAAGTTGAAACCAAAGATACAGATCAATATGGCTGTACCGTTGCTATAGTTTATGTCGATGGTCAATCCCTCAACGAGGCTCTTGTAAAAAATGGATTTGCTTGGGTCTATCGGAAGTATTGTAAAGAGGAGTTTTGTGAAGATTGGCTTAACCTTGAAATTGTTGCTCGATACGGCAAAATCGGTCTTTGGAGTGAACCTAATCCTATACCGCCTTGGGATTTCCGATACGCTAGACCCAACAGCTAATATTCTCCCGAAGCTGCAAAATATATATGTACAGCATATCATGGGAATGTATAATGAAATGTAAAAAAGCGATGTTAACTTGAAGACAGTAATTATACAATATTTATTATAAGGGGGTTTAATGCAAAATTATATTGATCGTATTGTTCGTGCTGCCAAGCTTGACATTAACCTTTATGAAGAGGTTGAGGCTGATAAAGGAGCAATGCGTCAAGCAATGGGGGTTGTTGTTCTTTCCAGTATAGCCGCTGGGATAGGAAGCATAGGAACAGTAGGGTTTGAGGGAATCATTATCGGAACGATCACAGCTCTTATAGCATGGTATGTATGGGCTTATATGGTTTATTTTATCGGTGTTAAGATTCTTCCTGAACCCCAAACCAAAGCTGATCATGGTGAATTGCTGCGAACCATCGGTTTTTCAAGTTCACCAGGCTTAATTCGGGTATTGGGTATTATACCTGGTATATCCGGGATCGTTTTTATTATCACCTCTATTTGGATGTTAACAGCTATGGTTATTGCGGTGAGACAGGCTCTTGACTATCAGAGCACATTGCGTGCTGTAGGCGTTTGCATGATTGGCTGGGTCATTCAAGCAATAATCCTTATGATCTTGTTTGCTGCTTTTGGAGGTGGTTACTCAAAGCCCGTTTGATTTTGAAAGGCGGACTCGACCTGACACCAGAAAAAAATGATATCTGCATTTCAATGGATTCTGTAAATTATTTCGCTATTGGTAAGGCCTCGCACAAATCAAGCTTTTTCGGTTTACTTTATAAAATCACTTGTCCTTTTCATTATGAACTCACAATCGCAGTTCAATGGATAAAAATACTGTGATTTAAGCATGTTCTCAACTAACGGAAAGCGGTTTCGTTCATCAGCATTTAACATCTAATTGGGAAAAATTGCAGATATGTAATGTATCTTGGAATAGATTTTTTCCATTATCAATTTAAATCGACAGGGTTTTTAACTGTATTTTAAAATAAACCATAACCAAAACGCCATCGGTAAAAACTACTTTACAGCCTTTTTGTTATAATATACTTATAAATAATGCCTTGATTACCTTATATAAATTGTAGCTTCTATTAGGGGATAAACAATTATGAACTTTTATAGATTATTCAAGGTTTTTACCGTTTTGTCTCTGGGGATAGCATTTGCTTTGCTGTTAAGCCCGCTCGGTTATGCTGGAGGAGGCTATGCGCTTCTGAAAGGATTCTGGCAGTGCCAAGAGGATGGTGTAGAGACAACATTAGGGTGATCAACTCTGATTACATATATCTTATTTCTTACAAAAATGCAAAAAAGGCAAACCCCAAAAATGCGATCTACCTTTCTGATATCTAAAAACACAAAGTTTTTGAATTTATGCTGACCTTTGCTCCATTGCAGTAAAACGCAAGTCCGAAACATAGAAAAAGGCAGAGCCAATTGACCCTGCCTTTTGTAATAATTAATTGGA